>JABMMK010000230.1 GCA_013205605.1 Cytophagales bacterium
CCTGTAAACTTATTTTCCAATTGCTTGAAATAGGTCTTTAAACTAGCCACATCAGCTACGACCTCATCCAATCGAAGGTCTAAATGATTAATGTGATTAAACTGAGATTTTAATAATAGGGTGTTTACATCTTCTCCGTTTAGGCCTTCGCCCCGACTGAATCGCTCCTCAATTTCTGTTAATTTTGGTTGGATCATTTCCAGCAGCATATCTTCAATCTTAGATTTATGATTCATCAGTATTATGGGTTAGGTAGCTTAGATTTTAAGCTTTGCAATGTATAGAGAATGCACCGATATTCAATCTGGTTTGAAACAAACAAACTGATTATTTTAAAATTCTAATTGTGAGCTAATAATCGGAATTAGGGGTAAGGCATACCGGTAGGATAGGCCCTTTACATTTGAATCATAGCGTTCCTCAATGATGTTATTAGTATTAAAAATGTTCTGAAGATCCATTCTAAAAGACCACGTATGATTCAACTTATTAATGCGATAGGCCAATGAAAAATCGTATCGTTCAAAATTTGGATATTGAGATTCAAACGCTTTTGCTTGTACATTAACCGTTGTATTCCTTTTGATAGACTCTGCTAAATTGATGGGTGTATATCGGTTCCCACCTCTTAGCAGATATCTTACGTTGACCGAAAGTGACTTTTGTTTCGCTAATGTAAAGTCTTTGCCCACCAAAATATTTCCCGCAAATAGGTTGTTAAATTGAGTATTTCGCCACACTAAATCCTTATTTTGAAACTTAGAGTCAAAGAGTGAAGCGGTAACTAAATAGTAAAAATTATCAGCTAAAAATCTTTCCAATGTCAATTCTATCCCCTTATTAATTCCCTTTCCCGTATTTTCAAGCACTTGGCCGGGGATGCCCGATGTATAATTGACCAATGAAAATAATCCTTTTTTTGTCGTGTCGATAGGTACTTGATTTATGTTTTGGATGTAGGCCTCAACTTTCAATCGAGTATTTTCACCAATTCTTTGGTCATAAGAAACCACTTGGTGCAGAGCCTGCGATGGCGCAATATTTTTATTAGGCTGCACAAAACTTCCATTGGGCAAATATCTTTTAAAAAGATACGTGGATATAGGCTCAATGCGTGAATGCCAACCAATCCCTACACCAAATCTACCTCCTGAATGATTGTCGATCGAAATGGCCATTCGAGGCTCGATGGCCTTGGATTGATTCAGTTCAAATTGGTATGCATGAAGCCCAATAGTAGTTTGAAAGGCAGGTGTCCACTTTTTTATAATCTGCCCAAACTGTTGGACGTAATACGTGGAATTCGATTCATTTAAGTAATTCACTATTTTTTTACCATCCCAACGATCATCTTTGAGCTCAAAAGATAATTGGCTTATATTCATTCCGAATTTTGCCGTCAAGCTGGCATTCCATTTATATATATAGGTGGCATTCAACCGTATATTGGGGTAACGATATAGTTGATCTCTGGTGGTTTTCCATGCATTCGAAATGATTTCAATTTTGCTCACGTTTGCCGATTCAGTTGTTAAGGCCAAAACAGTGGAGAGGTGTCCTTTTTTGAAGGGTAATTTATAGGATAGGCCAAACGCCCCCATGGCACTATTTGAGTAATCTTTGGTCGTCGATTTCTCATCTTCCGTATCATTTGCTCCCGCTAACCCCCAAAATGTTAGAAGCCCAGCTTTTTTCAGAGGAATATCAATTGTGTAATTTAAATCTCGATAAGCAGGTTTAAAGTTCCCGGAATTAATGTTAATTAATCCCGATTTTAATAGCAACTCTAACGTTGAATATCTAGCACCAGCCCGATAGGAGCCGCCATTTTTGCCAATAGGCCCTTCGGAGGCCAAATCAATTCCGACCACCGATAATTGCGCCATCCATTCCCTCTTCTCATTATTGCCTCTTCGGAATCGTAAATCAAAAACACCGGAGGAGGCATTTCCATATTCCGCAGGGAAAGCACCCGACATAAAATCTGAATTGGCCAAACTGGTCGAATTGATCATCGATATGATTCCACTAGTGGAGCCTTGTCCATCCCCAAAATGATTTGGATTCGGGATTTCGATTCCTTCCATTCTCCACAATAATCCTTTGGGAGAATTCCCGCGAATGATAATCTCATTATTTTGATCGGATCCTGCATTCGTTACCCCTGCAAAGTTTAAGGCCATGCGAGCCGGATCCTGAAATCCACCGGCATATCTATTGGCTTCTGTGACTGAGAATTGGCGCGTACTAACCATAGCCATTTCATTTTTTGCCCGGTCTTTTGCTCGCTCGGAAACCACGACCACTTCACGTAAAAATTGGGGTGCTTCTTCTAACTCAATAGGCAAATTGATTTCTTTTCCACTCCTTAGCTCTAAATTGGGAATACTCGTAGGGGCATAACCTAACCTCGAAAACGAAATACTATATCGGCCTAATGGAATCTTATGAAAATAAAATCGACCAAGGCTATCGCTGAAGCTCACGTGATTGCCAGGAACTAATTTGACCGTCACATTAGATAGAAGCTCTAATGTTTGCTTATCTGCAATCTTTCCTCGGATGGTTTGCTCAAGATTTTGAGTAAAACCTACATGAAAAATACTCAAACAAAAAACGAGGATGATTGTGGTACGAATCATGTTAAACCGATTTTTGATTCGAAAATTTTAAAATGACTTATCTTTTTTTATAACCTTTGATTTCTTGAAGCAAATTTCTGAGCTCTTTCACTTTTTCTTGATTCGTTTCAAAAACGTCATTGGCTTCTTTGGGGTCACTCTTTAAATTATATAATTGGCCATTTACTCCCTCTTTTACCTGTTCGATTTTTTGTGGTTCTGTGAATCCTCCAGATCCGAGTCCTTCAATTAACTTCCAATCTCCTTTTCGAACCGTAAAATATCCGATTGACGATGAGACAACAATTCCAGGTTGGCCTTTTACCTCTTGTGCTTGGCCTTTTAGAATCGGCATAATGCTGTAGGTATCTTCAGATGTGGCTTTAATGCCTGTCAAATCACTACAAGTAGCTAATAAATTTGCCAGACTAGTGGTAGCATTTGATATTGTATTTGCTTTTACCTGAGCGGGCCAACGAACAAAAAAGGGAATTCGATGTCCTCCCTCATAAGCATCGCCTTTCATTCCCCTAAATTCACCTGCCGATGTATGATTAAATCTTTCAATGAAATCAGAACGCCAATATGGACCATTGTCACTAGCAAATATGACGATCGTATTTTTAGCGATCCCTAATTTTTCCAATTGTTTCAAAACAGCTCCTACGGAAGCGTCAACTTGTTGGACAAAATCGCCATATTCCCCCGCTCCAGATTTTCCTACATACTCGGGATTTGGCATCCATGGCGTATGTGGCGCGGCTAATGGAAGGTATAAAAAGAAAGGTTTTTCTCCTTTTTGGTTTTCAATAAATTGGTTTGCTTTGTCAATAAATCGAGGTAATACTTGATGAAAATCAAAAGAAGGAGACATTTTTCCTTCTCGCCAAAAGGGTCCCGAATACCCTTTTTCCATTTTATTTCCTGCGGTATAGGCCGTGGGAAGCTCTTCCACTTGTTGGTTTTCTACATATAAATAAGGGGGCATATCCAGTGATGCTGGTAAGATATACGAATAATCAAATCCAGCTGATTTGGGCCCAGCCGTTGCCGGTTTAGTAAAATCAATGATCTCTGGATTTAATTCAGTCTTTATGCCTAACTCTTTTTCATTTAATAACGCTTCATTTCCTGATTTTAAAGTCCAGTCTAAACCTAAATGCCATTTGCCGATAACCCCTGTGGAATATCCCGCTTGAGAAAGCAATTTCGCAACGGTTTGTTGGTCAGTGTCGATCAAAGAACGACTGTATCCTCTTAATACGCCCACTGGCAATTTACTTCTAAATGGATATCGGCCAGTTAAAATGGCATATCTAGTAGGCGTGCAAACGCCAGAAGCTGAATGTGCATCCGTAAATCGCATACCCTGAAGGGCAATTTGATCGATGTTAGGCGTCATAATTTTGCCTTTGGGATTATTGATTGAAACATCGCCGTAGCCTAAATCGTCCGCTAAAATATAAATGATATTAGGTAATTTCTCTTTCTTGCTTTGACCCAATAAACCAGATTGTATGGTCAATAAACAAATGATTATTAGCGATATTTTCTTCATAACATTACAGTGATTTGATCCAATTTTTAATTAAATCTACACCTTCTTTATGAGATAATCTACGACCTAATTCAGGCATCATGATACCTGGATCCAATGAATGCATGCGATAGGCTAAAATACTTTCTTCTGGTTTGCCTGGCACGATGTCATAAGATAAATTTCCTGACCCCCTTCCAGCGGCTACAGGAGTTTTCATAAAGCCATAGCTAGTTTTATTCGGATTATTCCAATGTAGAAATAAGCCTGAGGATTGCGCTGGACCTACTGGATTATGGCAATGGGCACAATTTACATCTAAATAAGCTTTGGCCCTAAGGTCTAATGAGGCATTAAGATCTGAATATGATGGCATTTTAGGAACATCACTAAGTTTTGGAAGATTATCCAAGGCATTTTTTTGCGCCCAATGGGTCAATTGGTTTTCATGTTTCCCATCCTCATATGAAAATTCTCCGTTTAATTGGCGCGCGGAAGGGCCAATGGGCGTCATGATTCCTTGTCTCTCATGGCAACCTTTGCATTGATTCATATTGGGCACCACATATTCGAAGGCTTGTTTTTTTCCTTGATCATCAATCCAAGAAACTAAATCGCCACCCCCTGCTACTTCTAAGGTTGCTTCATTTTGTTCTTTATTCCAAATGTAGGGCAATGCTCTCCAACCTTTTGCTTCATGGATGAGAATTCGCGTTTCCATTAACCTTCGGCCTTTTGCCTCAGCTCGCTCATCATTTTTATAATAAAAGGTCTTGGCTATAACGGTGCCAACGGGAAATTGCAAAACGGAATCTGGATTAAAATTCACCTTAGTCCCTTTAGGCATTTTAATGAATCTTAATTTATGCGCAAAATCTGAAAATAAGGGGGAATTTAACGCGTAGGGTAAGACATCTTCGGCAGGAATTTGATCTTGTAAGCGCCCTTTAAATAAAGCAAACTCAGATAGTTTTTCTGGGTAATTAAATTCAGTATTAATTTCTGAATCGATGGACATTAAAAATGTCAAACTTAGGCATGAAATTAAAATAATGAGAAGCCTGTTCATGTATTTAAAATTGGTTTGATTTGATCGAAACGGGCGAACACTCAAATAAGTCTGGACCCACTAAAACATTTTTAAAGTCATGGTCAGCATCCAGAAATGAAGTACTTTGGTTGATGTTATTACGGACACAAATGGCATATTCAGGCAGATATTTGCCATCCGTACCTACTAATTTGGGGTCTAGTATTCCATCAAAAATGACCTGAGGTATCTTACGCCCAAATTTCAATTTCACCCGATATAACTGACCAAATCGGCTATCCATCGGTACGCGACGCGGTTTTCTTTCAAATAAATTATCATGAATATTGATCGAAGTGGGGTAGGGGTAATACCCTTTATCTTTATTTTTTTTCTCCGTCATAAAGTAGCTAATAATAGCTATACCCACCGTGGAATGATTTAGAATTTTATTGTCAAAAATTTCAACTTGGCTCGTGGCTAACACCATCATGCCTGTGCCTTTGGGTACATTGCCCACAATATTGCCTTTGGGTGCAAAATTGGCCAAATTGTTTTCCTTAATTAAGTTGTTGTACACGCGCACAAACCCTCCCTTTTTTTGGATCAAATCGGGTAAATCAAAAACTAAAATACCACCCGTATTTCCCTCTGCTACATTATTGTACACTTCGGCGTATAATGAATTTTCGATCTCAATTCCGGCAACATTTTGAAATGTGTTGCAATTGCGAACCGTGATGTATTTGGATTGTCCTACATAAATTCCTGCATCTGATGCACCGATGGCAATACAGCTGTCAATCAATACTTTTTCACAGAGCACCGGGTACAAGCCGTAACTGCCATTCGTAGGGGAGGGTTTTCCCGTCCAGGCCGTCTTTAATCTTCGGAATGTAATTCCTTTTACATGCATGGTTTTAATCAAATCTCCTTTGGAATCTTCTGCCGTAAAATCTTCTAAAATAATATTTTCACAATTCGTTATTCTGATTCCTTCAGCTCCTTGGGTTTGTGCTTTAAAGTTTAGGACCGTTTTGTCAATCCCCTTTCCTCGAATGGTGATATTTTTTTTACCATCTAGGCTTAGACTTTTAGTTAAAGCAAAGTTGCCCGCCTCTATGTTGATAACATCCCCATCTTCTGCTAATATCAGTTTGGTTTGTAATTTTTTTTCAAAGTCGGCCTGAGCAAAAATTTGAGTACTGAAAAAGGTTAATAAGCTTAATATGATAAGACGCATAATTTGGAATTAAACATGGTGATTTAGTTTGAAATTTTTCGAATTCAATTAAAACTTCAATTTACTGATTTTGTTTGTTAAAATTTCGGATAATTAAATCCATTGTGATAGATGGGCTTAATTAAGTTATTAGCTGATTTTTTGTCAAATAAGCCTTTATTAGCATCCCAAGTAATTTTTTCCCCAGTCCGATAGGCTGTATTTCCCATGTGAGCATTTACCGCTACCGTGGCACCTGCCTGAATAGGGCAAGCCAGATCTTCTTTGCGCCCGCTTTTAATCACATCGACAAAGTTTTGCGCGTGCAAATCCAATCCCACATCTGACTTTAAAGCTAAAGGTACCGATTCCATTCGGCCATTTTCAGCGATTACTTCCCAGCCAGAGCGGTTAACAACTAAGGTTCCTTTGGTTCCTATGAAGGCAATTCCATGTCCGCGCCCATATTGGCCAGCACCAATTCCCATATAATGTTCCCAGGTATTAGAAAAGGTTCCAAAATCGTAGGTTACGTGTAAATAGTCTGGTGTTTCTCGCGCATCTGTTGGGAAAATTCTTTTTCCCCCAGTTGCCGAAACTGATTTTGGCTCATTGACTTGCATGCCCCAAAGCATGATATCCATTAGGTGAACACCCCAATCGCACATTAAACCACCCGCATAATCCCAAAACCAACGAAATTCATAATGAAATCTATTTTTGTTGAAATCCCGCATTTGAGCAGGTCCAAGCCACATCTTATAATCAACACCCGCTGGCACTGGGCTATTAGCCACAATAGGTAACGGATCTGTTCCCCGATACATCCATGTTTTTGTGTTCAAAATAGTCCCTAATTTGCCTGAATGAACAAAAGCCACGGCATCTTTAAAGTGTTGTTGAGATCTTTGCCATTGATTTACCTGAACAATTTTTCCTGAGGCCTCGGTTGCCTTAATCATTGTTTTGGCTTCGCCAACTGAATTTGCCACCGGTTTTTCCACATACACATGCTTACCAGCAGATAATGAATCGGTTAATTGCAAGCAATGCCAATGATCTGGCGTGGCCACCAATACCGCATCAATGTCCTTGTTTTCTAGCATTTTACGATAATCCTTATAAATAATCGGATTAGCGACACCTAATTTTACTACATCTGCTTTTCTTCGAGCTAATTGCTCATCATCGATGTCGCATAAACCGACTAAGTTCACTTCATTGACCTTTAAAAATGCCCGTAAATTATTATATCCTTGGTTTTTCACCCCAATTAAGGCGATGTTTAATTTATCTGAAGCGGCCACTTTTTTACGATTTGCGGCAATCATTTCAAGCGGCATAGTTTCTAAAAATGCTAATCCACCAAATCCTATGGCTGAATTTTTTATAAAGTCTCTTCTTGTGTTCATGTATTTGTATAATGCTAAGCTTATGAAAGTTTTAAAGTATGCTTAAATGGACTTATTCCGGTCAAGTAAACCGTTGGCGCATCAACTGAAGGCAGCGCACCTCTCAGATTGATTCCTTTATGTACGACTAATCCCGGACTAAATTTGATGGTGTCTTCCCCTACAGAATAGGTTCCTTCCTTATCGGCAAATAAATTTGAATTTGACTTCCCAGCTACTGGATTAACTCCTTTTAATTTTCCACCGGGTCTAAAAATTAATTCTAAAGTTACGGGAACGCCCTCGGTCCCTTTGATATCGAAGTCGACTAGAATGCCTTCCTCATGTTCAGAAATTTCAACTTGATAGCTCAGGTTTTGTACTTCACTTTTAGGTCTAATTATGCGAGGCATTTTGCTTAAATCTCCTTGCGGGTCAATTTTATCTTTTGGATATGGCTGGTAATAAGGTCCTTCTAAGGCGTTTTTTAATATCCATTTGTTGCCATCCTGCTTGATCTCCATACTTTGGAATTGTCCCTTACCAAAAAATGAGGCGGCAATTCTCATGCCTTGCAATACCGCATTTCCTTTATGAAATGTTAGAAATCCTGGATTGTTAGATAAAATTGTCGTATCCCATTGACCTCTTCTAATTCTTACAATTCCGGAATACGGGAATGACTTTACATAGTTGGTCGGCAAAATTTTTACAGCAGGAAGCTCTTTCCACAACTCAGGTTCTAATAAAAAGTGGTTCAGATGTTCGCTATTTCTATTTCCACTGGACTTATCAATTAACTTACACATAGCCGAAAACTCCCCATTTTGATCAAGCAATGCCAGGCTACGGTATGAGTAATAATAAGAAGTTAAAAATTTAATGGTTCCCTTATCTTGTCTATTGGATGCTTCTGTAACTACTTCGCCATTTGGATGAACATAGTACATCGTCATATTTAAATTCTTTCGAACTGCGTCTAAAATCTCTGGTTTTTTTAGCCCTTTGGCCATTTCAATTAGCATTCGGTTCACGATTGCCGTGTAACCTCCGGCGCTTTTCTCGGTATACTGACCATCGGGATCGATGTCGATATGTTCGAGCAACCATTCTTCTGCGCGAGCTACATATCGTTTATCTGGCCAAATCGAATTTAATTTCAAGAGGGCTGCTGCTACGACCCAACGGTGATTTGGGGTATGAATTCCACCTACGATTAATGCTTCACCGGCTTTTAATAAGTATTTTTTTAATGGGATTAATGCCTTTTCAGCCTCTTTGACAGGTACGATTAATTGATACGCTAAGGCAACGTTATCGACACTAAAAGCGGTGTCTGGCGGCGAATGAAAATTGGAACTCAATAAATC
>JABMMK010000231.1 GCA_013205605.1 Cytophagales bacterium
CTTTACAGGTAATGTGATGATTGACTCGTTGGTTCGCTACCAAGAAAAAGCAAAATCGAGCATTATTTTGGAAGAGTTGGGTTTGCAAACCATTGAGCCAGTAAAAAATACGGATGACTTTATCGTCATGACGATGCATCGACCGGCCAATGTAGACACCGAAACTGGCTTGAAAGCTATTTTAGAATTAATTGAACTCAGTACGGCGAAAACAAAAGTCGTATTTCCGATACATCCTCGCACCCGATCGAACATGGCTAAATTTGGTTTAGAGGATACATTGACACAAAACAAAAATTTGATTTTGACAGAGCCCTTGGGCTATTTGGAGTTTATCCAACTCATGACTCATGCAAAAGCTATATTAACTGATTCGGGAGGGATTCAAGAAGAAACAACTTATTTGGGCATCCCTTGTTTAACTTTCCGTGATTCTACCGAAAGACCCATCACAGTAACCATGGGAACAAATCAGTTATTGGCCGACCTTAACCCCAAAATAACCTTTGCGGCCTTAGAAGAAATTTTAGCTGGCCATCATAAAAAGGGCCAAATTCCTCCCCTTTGGGATGGGCATGCGGCGGAAAGAATTGCTGAAAATTTATTCAACCTATTTTCAAAATAATGGCTTCAGACGCGTTGACCGATTATGATTTTTGGAAGAACTACTGGCTTAGTAAGGAAGGCTTAATATTTCCAATACCGAATCAATATACGTTTACGAAAGAATTAGCCCAGTTAATTGAAGCAAAAAAAATAAAAACGCTATTGGAAATTGGCGGCTTTCCCGGATATTATTCGGTGTGGGCAGGGAAGAAATTTGACATAAAAAGTACGCTTTTGGATTTTGTTATTTTGGATGAATTAGTGGGCCAATTAAAAAAAGCGAATGATTACGAGGGCCCTGTCAATATTTGGGAAAAAGACTTATTTTCAAATGACCAGGAAGGAAAAAATTCATTTGACTTAGTCATTTCAAATGGTCTTATCGAGCATTTCAAAGATACTCAAGATATTATAGCAAGGCATGTCAACTACCTAAGCATCGGGGGGCAATTGTTTATTAGTTTGCCTAATTTCAAAGGATTAAATGGTTGGTTCCAAAGAACCTTCGATCCTGAGAATTATGCGAAGCACCATATCCCTTGCATGGACATTGATTTGTTAACCCATATCTGCCAACAATTAAATTTGAAAAATATAGACGTCATTTACTCCGGTGGGTTTATGTTATGGCTAGAGAATGAATCCACTCAACCACTTTGGGTGAAGGCATTCAAAAAAGCTTGTTGGCTCCCCTTGAAAATTTTCTTTAAATTAGTCCCCATTCAAACCAAAGCTTTTGCCCCATACATATTAATTAAGGCTGAAAAATAAATGAATCCCAAAGCACTCAAGATCGTCATGCTTTCCTACCATAACCAAAATGGGGGTGCGGGAATTGCCTGCGGTAGATTGGCCAGTGCCTTAAAAAATGAAGGTCATCAGGTAACTTATTTAGTGCAAGAAAAATCAGGAGTCGATGCGGCTGTTTCAGTCAATGATTCATTGTTAAAAAAAGGCATCGCATGGCTTCGATTTATTTTAGAAAGGCTTTATTTCCTTCCACATGAAAAAGATAAATCGATCCGATTTTTATTTAATCCGGGGGTTTTTGGACAAGATTTATCCCAACATCCTTCCATAAATTCGGCTGATGTTATCCACTTGCACTGGATGAATTTTGGGTTCATGGGAATTTCGGATATATCGAAGCTATTAAAATTAGGGAAACCTGTGATTTGGACCTTGCATGATATGTGGGCATTTACGGGTGGATGCCATCACAGTGGCGACTGTAACCGATTTCAAATTAATTGCGGCCAATGCAAATTTGTGAAACAGCCCGAACATTGGGATGTATCACATAAATTATGGGCCAAAAAAGCGGTAGGATTTGACTCAAATAATTTGAAAATAATCACGTGCAGTGAGTGGTTAAAAGAAAAGGCAGCCGCCAGTACGATTTTATACTCAAGAGATATTACACACATTCCAAATGCCATTGACATTCAAGTATTCAAACCCGGAAATAAAGAGCAGGCAAGGGAAAAATTAGGTTTAGATCCTCATAAAACATATTTGTTGTTCGTAGCCATGCGCGTAAATACACCGGCAAAAGGCTTTGATTATTTAAGCAAAGCGCTGGAAATATGGGCAAAAAATAATCCAACGCGTATCGCCCAAACAGAACTATTGATCGTTGGCGGACTGACGGATGCCGAAATTATCCATTCATTGTCGTTAAAGGTAAACGTGATGGGGCATGTATCTGATCCCCATCAAATGATTGAGATCTACCGGGCCGCTGACCTGTTCATTACTCCTTCTTTAGAGGAAAATTTACCCAACACCATTATGGAGGCGATGGCCTGCGGCACCCCTAGCATCGGATTTAATACAGGAGGTATTCCAGAAATGATTGCCCACAAAAAAAATGGATATGTGGCCCAAAAATTGGATTCCAATGATTTGGCCATGGGCATACATTGGCTCCTAGAAAATCTATCATTAGCTTCCATAGAGGGAAGGAAATTTGTAGAAAATAATTATTCGGAGGACATTATATCTCAAAAACATATCGATTTTTATTTAAAATCCATTCAAGATGTCAGCCAAAATTAGCATCATTACGATCACATTTCAGGCCGAAGCATATATACAAAGAACGCTGGATAGCGTTCATAAACAAGGGCATCGAGATCAATTTGAGTACCTCATCATCGATGGAAATTCACGTGATCAGACCATGAGCATCATCCAAAACGCGTCGATCAAACCGGACGTTATGATCTCGGAAAATGACCGGGGAATTTACGATGCGATGAATAAAGGTCTTGCA
>JABMMK010000232.1 GCA_013205605.1 Cytophagales bacterium
GGCAAAGGGGGTAATTCAGGTGTCAAATATTTTATCGAAGAACTTCTGCCCAAACCTCAGGGATCTCAAGCTGGATATGAATATCAATTAATTGACGATTCCGAATACATTTATAATGAAAAACATTTGCCGCAAGACCTCAAAACGGCTTCTATTTATGATGTCATCGCCGCAGATAAACCGGATGCAAAAGTTGACATATGGCATTCCTCCCGCATCCTAGTGAAAGATAATTACATTGAACATTGGCTCGATGATAAAAAAGTGTTGGCGGTCAACAGATCGTCAGAAATTTTCAAAAATGGGGTTTTAAATAGCAAATATAACGACTATCCAAATTTCGCTGCAATTACTGAGGGGCATATTTTATTGCAAGATCATGGACATCGCATCGCATTTAAAAATATTAAAATTAAAGAATTATGAAACGTCGAGATTTTTTAAAAAATACAGCATTGACAAGCGCTGCGATAGGTATTCCCTCCATTGTTCCTTCTTCTGTTTTTGGTAAAAATGCACCATCTAATCGAATTACGGTAGGTTTTATTGGCACAGGCCGCCAAGTTTTTGCCTCCAATTTACCTCAAATGTTGGCAGTAGAAGGCGTCCAAGTGACGACTGTTTGTGATGTGGACATCTGGCGACAAACGGAGGCTCAAAAATTTGTCAATGAATTTTACATCAAAAAAAATGGCGTAAATGCTTACAAGGGTTGCCAAACAGTAAGTGATTATCGGGATGTCATCAACGATAAAAAAATTGATGCCCTAATGATTTCCACTCCTGACCATTGGCACATTCCAATGGGTTTACTGGCAGCAAAAGCTAAAAAACATTTTGCGATCGAAAAACCTTTGAGTTTGAGTGTCCAACAAGGAAGACAATTGGCCGATGCGGTCAAAAAATATGGTGTGATTGCTAGGACTGATAGTGAATTTAGATCTGTTCGTAAGCAAAATTTTGCTGTAGAATTAGTTCGAAACGGATATTTAGGGGATTTAAAGCGCATCGAGATTACATTTCCTTCTGATCCTACACCCGTGGCAACGCAAGCGGATATGCCCGTTCCTACTGGATTAAATTATGATATGTGGCTAGGGCCCGCTCCTTTTGTGCCTTATACGCAAATGCGGGTACATGACCTGAATCAAACCAATAAACGCCCAAATTGGATGCGAATCGACACATATGCGCAAGGAATGATTTCCAATTGGGGTGCGCATTATTTTGATATGGCGCAATGGGCCAATAATAGTGAGCATTCAGGACCGGTAGAGGTTGAAGGATCGGGCGTTTTTCCTAAAAGTCTTTGGAATTCGATGATCAACTTCAAGGTACAGTATAAATATGCCAATGGGGTTGAAATGACATGCGAACAATCGCCCACCAGCTCGCCTTCAATTACGTATTTCGGTTCAAAGGAATGGGTGAAAATAGACGGCTATCCAGGTACAGCCACGAGCAGTAATCCTGCCTTATTAGATCTTAAACCTAAAAAGGGGGAAATGGATTTAACAGGTGTTTTGTGGGACAAAAATGACTTTATTCAAGGGGTTCGCATGCAGCAAGAAACACTTATACCTATTGAAGTCGGCCATCGGGGCATAACGATTTCTCAAATCGGTTTAATCGCTTGCCAAATCGGGGAAAAACTAATATGGCAGCCAGAAAAAGAGCTTTTTGTTGGCAATAATGCCGCAAATGCCCTTTTAGCAGCGCCTATTTTGAGGGATAAATGGTTATAGGGATTTCGTCGACTGGTCGAAATAGACATAAAACTTCTATGATTTTCAAACGATAGATCCTTGTAAAAATCAAATAATCACATTAAACCATGCGTACCTACCTCTTATTGATTTTAATTTGTTCCAATAGTCTTTTCGCTCAAAAAGTAAAAAATGAGTTTTTCGCCTTGCACAATATTATTCGAGGGGATAGCACCTACAATACTTTTGACAAGCAAGTTGAATTAGTGAAAAATGCGGGTTTTGAGGGAATTGAAATCAATCAAATTGAAAGCTTTGACGGCATGAAAACAGCTCTTGACCATTTTAATTTCAAGGGGTCCTATTTTTATGTAAAACTCCAATTGGGTGAGCCTATTGACAATCGATTGGAAAATGCCATCCATCAGCTTAAAGGCACAAATACCATTATTGCTCCTTATATTCTAGCGGATACCAAACGTTTTAAACCAAATTCTCCTGAGGGTGATTCGGAGGCCATAAAGCTTTTGCAGCTCATTTCCATGTGGTCAAAAAAGTCTGGATTGCAGGTAGCCATTTATCCACATTTGGGTTTTTATGTTGAGCGCACGGATCATGCCTTGCAATTGGCTCAAAAGGTAAATCGTAAAAATGTGGGATTATCTTTTAACCTATGTCATTGGCTGGCCACAACTAGTTTGACTGAACGCGTTAATTTAAAAAATCATTTGAAGGAGCTTAAACCCTACTTAAAAATGATAACCATTTCTGGTGCAAACGACATTATTTCTCAGAAAAAAACCATATTTGACGATTATATTTTACCCCTTGGTACCGGCAGCTTTGACACATATGACCTATTGAAATACATGGTCAAAACAATCAAATATAAAAAGCCCATTGGCGTTCAGTGTTACAACATTAAAGGGAATAAGCCCCAGCTTATTCAAAACACGATGTACGTTTGGAATCAGTATAAGACACGATTGGAAACTGAAAATAGATGATCATAAACCAACCATCGCTTGATCAAAAACCTACAGCAATGCGTTGGTGGATATGTGCGCTGTTGTTTTTTGCCACGACGATTAATTACATCGACCGTCAAGTATTTGCTATTTTGGCACCCCAACTACAAACTGAAATTGGTTGGTCAGAAATAGAATACGGGTACATCGTGACGGCCTTTCAATTATCTTATGCGGTTGGTTTACTGATGGTGGGCAAATTCATTGATTTTTTAGGGACAAAAAAAGGATTTATACTTTCCATTATCGTGTGGTCTTTGGCAGCGATGGCACATGCTTTAGCGCGCACACCTGTAGGATTTGGGTTGGCAAGATTAGCGCTAGGGATTGGTGAATCAGGCAATTTCCCCGCTGCCATCAAAACCATTTCTGAGTGGTTTCCTCGAAAGGAAAGAGCTCTAGCCACGGGTATTTTCAATTCGGGGTCGAACATTGGTGCAATCGTTGCCCCTTTGCTTGTCCCTATCATAGCGCTCAACTTTGGTTGGCAAGCAGCTTTTATCCTTACGGGATTATTAGGTTTTATTTGGTTGTTTTTCTGGCTTAGATTAATGAGCCGTCCCGAAGAAAATGTGAGCATTAATGCTGCTGAATTGGATTTAATTAAAGCAGATACGGAGGAGAACCTTGAGAAACCTACGTCCATTTGGAAAATTATTCGTACCCGCAAAATATGGGCAATTGCGATAGGGAAGTTCATGACTGACCCTATTTGGTGGTTTTTTCTATATTGGCTCCCAAAATTTCTCAATACCACTTATGGCTTAAAATTAGATAAAATTGGCTTGCCACTCATTGTCGCCTATTTGATTGCCGACGTGGGGAGTATTGGAGGCGGTTGGCTTTCATCCTATTTTCTACAAATGGGATGGAGTATAAATGCGGCTCGAAAAACCACTTTACTCATTTGCGCCATCATGGTGGTACCCATTTATTGGGCATCGGGCATAGATGACTTGTGGCCAGCCGTTATATTAATTGGCCTAGGCATGGCCGCGCATACCGGTTGGTCCGCCAACATGTACACCTTGGCAACCGACTTTTTTCCCAAAAAAGATATGGGAACTGTCGTTGGATTTATCGGAATGGCGGGCGCAGTCGGAGGAATGTTAATGGCTTCAGCCACAGGACATTTGCTTCAGGCCACAGGTAGTTATAAAATCCTATTTGTCATTGCCGCTTCTATGTACGGAATAGCCTTGATGATTATTCATTTATTAGTACCCAATATTGACGCAGAAAAATCTTAAATAAAATACCATGAAATTTACAAAAGAACACCTAGAGGCCTACCACCGAGATGGATATGTGGTAGTTCGTAATTTCTTCACGCATGAGGAGGTAGATTTATTGTACAATATAGCCA
>JABMMK010000233.1 GCA_013205605.1 Cytophagales bacterium
ATAATGTTTGATCGCATCAGCCGTCCAATACTCATCATTGGTCCCAATAAAAATAATTTTAGGAATCGTCATTTTATCCCGATACGAGTAAGGATCCACCATGGTCGTAATGGCTTTTCCGTCTGGGGTATCTGCACCCTGCGGAATACCTAGTTTTACATAATCTTCGATTTGAATGCTGTATTCGCCGTAGGTCTCCAACTGATAGCTTAATGATTTAGGCATGTTCAACATATCAATCACCATGGGGCCAATCGCCTTCACACGTTTGTCATCGATGGCATTGGATAACCATGTAGTCCAACCTCTTTTTGACGCACCTGAAATAACAAAATTATTAATCATGTGCTTTAATTTTTTGCTTGAAAACTCCTGAATCGCATCCATCGATCGAACAGCTGTTTTAACCATTGGAAATAAAAGTGGCCAAGAATAATCTTTATCCTGCTTAAACTGATGCAACGTATACGAAATCAATTCGTCTTCTGTTTTCCCATCAAAAAGCGGTTGGTTTGGTACTTGCCTAATTAAAGCCACAATCGCTTTATTTTTAGAAGCAATAGCCGCTAAAATGGGCCACATATTATCATCCGTACTCCAATTGGGTTGTTCGTCTTTATTAGAGCCCCCTGTAATAAACAACATGGCCCCGTCGTATTTCACGGTCGCTGGAACGACAATGGTCAATTGGTTGCGCCAAGTAATATTATGCCACTTCTGAGAGGTTAAAACTAATTGGTACGCCATGGAGCTACCTAGCTTGGTAGAATCCTTCAGTACCCAAGAATACGTGGCATCTCCATTGGCAATATAGCTTTTCAAAGCCTTTTCTGGCGATAATTTATTTTGAGCAAATCCTTCAGTAGAAACAAAAAAAATAAGAGCAAGAATGCTCACGAAACGAAAACGAGAAAATATCATGTGTGTATTTATAAGTAGGTTCAGTAATAATATTTTAAATTAAAAAAAAAAGCTATTTATTTCAAACAATCGTGCTAGAATTAGTTATTAATTGCCCAAAATAATTAAGTAGTTTGCCCAAAATTAAATTTTTAAATCAAGCAATAAATTTTTAGTTTTGAAATCGATACAAAATCTCTAAGCAATAATATGATTAACGATAGCATATACATAAAATCCCAACAAACGGTATTCGACGTAGTGATTGTAGGTTCAGGAGCTGGTGGTGGAATGGCCGCATATACCTTAGCCAAAGCGGGTGCCAAAGTTTGTTTATTAGAAGCTGGTCAACCCTATGATCCCGCCGATCCCAAAAACATCACCCAAATGAAATGGCCTTACGAATCGCCACGCAGAGGAGCGAATACCGTTCGTGCTTTTGGTGATTTTGATGCGGCTTATGGCGGTTGGGAAATAGACGGTGAACCTTATACGCGTAAAAACGGCACAAAATTCGATTGGTTTAGATCTAGAATGGTGGGGGGAAGAACCAATCACTGGGGTAGAATCTCTTTGCGTTTTGGTCCAGACGATTTTAAAAGAAAAAGTATTGATGGCTTAGGAGACGACTGGCCAATAGGCTATGATGATCTAAAGCCATTTTATGATCGAGTAGATCGAGAAGTAGGAATATTTGGTAGTGTGGAAGGTCTTAGAAACGAACCAGATGGCATTTTCTTACCACCTCCAAAGCCAAGGTTACATGAATTAATGTTGTTGAAGGCCAATAAAGCCTTAGGAATTCCCACGATACCTTCTCGGAAATCGATTTTAACAAAACCTATCAACTCAGAAAGGGGATCCTGTTTTTATTGTGGACAATGTGGACGTGCCTGTCAGGCCTATGCCGATTATTCATCGTCATCCGTCCATGTTAAACCCGCTTTAGCCACAGGAAATTTAACTTTATTGCCTTTTGCGATGGCAAGAGAAGTCATGACGGACCAAGCAACAGGTTTAGCTACCGGCGTTTCTTATGTACATACAGGAACCATGGGCGAGTATTCGGTTCGAGGAAAAATTGTCATCCTAGCAGCAAGTTCGGGAGAAACAGCTCGTTTATTATTGAACTCAAAAAGCTCACGTTTCCCTGAAGGCATCGCCAATTCGAGTGGTGTGGTTGGTAAATACATCAACGATTCTACCGGGGCATCTAGATCAGCCATTATCCCAAGTTTATTTGATCGAAAAACGTATAATGAAGACGGAGTAAGTGGATTACACGTATATACGCCCTGGTGGTTGGACAATAAAAAATTAGATTTTCCACGCGGTTATCACATTGAATATGGAGGAGGAATGGGTATGCCAACCTATGGTTTTGGTTGGGGTATCGAAGGAATCAACGGAAAATACGCGAGATCACGCGAAGGAATTGAAATGGCCGCTGGTGGTTATGGAGCTACTTTAAAAGAAGATTTCAGACGTTTCTACGGTTCATATATCAGTTTTGCAGGCCGTGGCGAACCTGTCCCTCGTGAAGATAATTACTGTGAAATTGATCCGAATACGGTCGACAAATACGGAATACCTGTTTTGCGTTTCCACTACAAATGGAGCGATTATGAGATCAAGCAGGCCAAACACATGCATGAAACTTTTGAGCAAATCATTCATGAATTAGGAGGCCAAGCGCTGGGACCAAAACCAGGCGCAGATAAAAACTACGGCTTAGAAGATCCAGGTAGAATTATTCATGAAGTGGGAACTGCTCGAATGGGAAATGATCCGAAAAGTTCGGTCGTTAACTCGAATTGCCAAGCGCACGATGTGAAGAATTTATTCTTAGCGGATGCTTCTCCTTTCGTATCGCAAGGAGATAAAAATGCCACTTGGACCATTTTGGCTTTATCATTACGTACCTCTGAATACATTATCAGCGAACGTAAAAAATCCAATCTTTAAGCGGATGTCAAAAACATTCCCTTGCATTTTAGTACTCATTTTTTCTATGGTGGTTTTGGGCAAAATTTCTGCCCAAAATTCCATAGAGCCCAACATAAAAATTTCTGCTCACCGAGGTAATTCTTTGGCAGCCCCTGAAAATACGCTAGCTACTTTTCGCAAAGTGTTAGCCATGGGCGTCGAGTTTATAGAAATAGATGTCAGAACCTCTTCAGACAAAGCTCTTGTTATTTTACATGATGGCAATTTAGATCGAACAACTTCCGGTTTAGGTCCCATAAAAAATCTCACTTTAAAGGAAATTAAAAAGCTTTCGGCAGGCAAAGGATATGGAGAGGAATTTAGCAAAGAGCAAATACCCACCTTAGAAGAAACGGCCAAATTGATCCATCAATGGAATAAAAAGCATGCGCAAAAAACATTTATCTATGTGGATTGCAAGCAAGTGGCAGCCCAAGCACTCATTGATCTTTTAAAGAAATACAAGCTGGCCGAAGAAAGTGTCTTTTATGGAAACGATGCTTTTCTCATGGAATTGAAACAAGTGTATCCTCAAGCTAAATTATTGCCTGCCTTAAAAAACAAAGAAGAAATCGCTACAAAGGTTCAAAATTTACAACCCTACGCGTTTGATGTATCTTGGCCGGCGCTCAATAAATCATTAGTCGACGAGATTCATTCAAAAGGGATTCGAATATTTTCAGATCTTTTAGGACCTTTTGATCAAACGACCAATTACAAAAAAGCGAAGGAATTGAAAATTGACCTGATACAAACCGATCATGTGCAATTAGTCAAGGAAACCTTATTTAATTAGTTCTTTTCGAATTACAGACTATTTCGGTCAATTAAGCAGTCCACATTTCCATGCATCCAAAGAAAAGAAGCTGGCCACTGCGTGGTTATTTTTCTTTCCAAAATCATTTTGATTGCCTCTTGTTTTCCTTTGCCCGTGACTAAAAAAATAATTCTTTTAGACTGCATGATTCCTGACATTCCGAGACAAAGCCCAAAAGCTGGTTCCTTTCCTTCATTCAACGAAGGATCATGTTGGGTAGTCGTAGGCGCTAAAATAGCCTTGTGGAATCCTCGCTGCAGATAATCTGCAGGTTCATTAAAAGCGATATGTCCATTTTTACCTAATCCTAAAATACAAATATCGATGGGACCGATCGCCTCCATTTCTTGCTCCACGCGAGCACATTCAGCCGAAAGATTAGATATGTTGGGATCAAAGGTTAAATAACGCTCTTGGGGGATGGACAAAGGGGCCAATAAATGTTTTTGTAAATAAGACTCACAAGAATCAGGGTGAATAGATGGAATAATGCCCCATTCGTCCATTTTCATTACTTGCATTTGATCAAATAAAGTTGGCTCAGACTTTTTCACTTTAGCCATTTGAGCATACATGCCCGTGGGCGAACCACCCGTAGCCGCACAAAAAAACAAGTTCTTCTTTACCTTAAGGTCACTGGCAATTATGTCGGCAGCTTTTTGACTTAATTCGTCATAGGTATCAAAGTACGATATATTCATTTTTCTAATTTTTTTGAAAACAAATGTAATTGAAAATAGCGAAACGAATGAGGTGAAGCATGAGAATAGAATTTTTTTTAAGGAAAAAGAAGAAGTACAAACAACAATTGAATAAGTTTTAAAGGCTCATCGTTTTATCATTTTTATTTAAAGAGATTATCCTTAATTTTAGCTTCATGAAAAATACCGTTTTAATAGGTCTACTGATATTTGCAATTTCTTGCAGCAAAAAGCAGGAATCCACCTTCCCGATAGAAGGGAAAATCACTGAATCGATATATGCATCGGGCTCATTAAAAAGCCAAGATCAATATCAGGCGTTTGTGACAGTCAATGGGGTAATTGACCAAATATTTGTCAAGGAGGGTGATTCAGTTCAAGTGGGAACTGCCCTCATGAGTATTTCCAACCAAGCTCAAAAGATTAATACTGAAAATGCAACTTTGGCTGCGAAATTTGCTGATGCGGGTGAAAACAGAGGTAGGTTAATCGACGCCAAGAATTTCATAGAGGTTTCTAAAAGTAAATTTCATTTAGATTCTAGACTTTATGAAAGACAAAAATCCTTGTGG
>JABMMK010000234.1 GCA_013205605.1 Cytophagales bacterium
AAAAAAAAATTATCAAGGTCGAAACCCTAAATATTTCTACTTACACACTTTGGGGGATGGTGCCCTCTACAGGTTTGAAATTATTAGACGCGAGGTATCGCGTCTCTACAGGTTTGAAATTATTAGACGCGAAGTATCGCGTCTCTACAGGTTTGAACTAAAACTCCCCATACGTCTCCTCCAGGTATTTTTGCATCACCAAAATATCCTCCTTGCTCGTTAGGTCGGGCACATTTTCAGCTAAAGGAATGGCGTAAAAACCCTTTCCAGTGCCCTCGCCAAACATAGCCACCGAGGTAGGTAATTCTTTTTCGTTGCGCACCGAGTGAAAAGGTGTGGCCGCCAAAAAAGGTAAAAATGTGCTTGACTCAAATACAAAAATATTCATACTGACACCCAATCGGCCCAATTGAGCCATCAACTCATCCGCTTGCTCTTGCGTAGGCTTTTCAATAATCTCCAGTAAATACCCATCCGCATCTGTTCTAATTAAAGCAAAAGCCGAAATACGCTCCGCTGGATACAATAAACTATCACGGTGATAAGAAATCAATGCCTGCGTTTCATTGGACGACCAAAGCAATTTAAGTGCATTTACACTATATAAATTATCCGAATTACAAACGATCACTCGACCCGTTTGCCAAGAATCATGTTGCATTAATGCTTGGTATACCGCATCTGCTGTTCCAGCAGGCTTTTCTCTGTCGGCAGGAATTTGTTGGCGCGCAAACACAATTTGCAAACCCCAACACGCATCCTTTGCCATCAAGGATTCACAATATTCCTGAGAAACAGAATCCGTCGGATGAAGCAATAACATAACCTCTTCAATTCCTGCTAAATGCGCGTTGTATAATTGATAATCAATTAATGTCTTCCCATTTTTTCCTACTTGAATCATCCCTTTGGTAACTGAATTTGCCTGGGCAACCAAGGAAGGATCTAAATCTGAACCCCCTTCAGCCATGGCTTTCTTCATCCTTGAGGCCATCCCTCCTGCTAATATCAATAAACGCTTTTTCATATTATATTAAAAAAATAAACTTTCTGATTCAGACTTAGTGCCCTGGTCTACTCGTATAATATAGGCCTTGCCCCCTTCTTTTTCAATGGCCTCCACTACTTTTTCTGGATTTTCGGGCGCATAGGCAAACATGCACCCTCCCCCTCCTGAGCCATTTATTTTAGCTCCCAATGCACCCGAATCTAACGATGCTTGAATCATTCGATCGATTTTAGGAGTAGAAATTCGCTTGTGTTCACGTAAATTTTGTTGATGCTGATTTAACAAATCTCCTAATTTCTCATCACTCCATTCCACTTCTCCCTCAAACATGGCTTTGGCCGCCAACAAAATATCGCGGTCATCCATATTCGCACTAATTAAAATATATTCATCCTTCGTAATCAAATTCTTATGCGCATTCAAATCTGAAAGCGTCGCAGAAGACAAATCAAAGCTTGCATCCTGCTGCTTAATTTTATTTACTCCTCCCAAGGTTCCAAATTTTACACGAGACAAAATCCCTAAAGTATCTTTTGCCTCCAAAGAATCCCCTAACACAAAGGTTCCCAAATCGCGGGCATACGTCTTAATCGAAATCTCCGGTTGGCTTGCTAAGTAAATCACGTTTCCCACCGCCGTAGAATATTGGTCCATCATTCCCCCTGGCTCCGTAAATTCCAAAACCTCCGCCTCATACGTAATTTCACCTATTTGTTTTTGCGTATATCCCAAATCGTACATGTCATTGAGAAATTTAACCCAAGAAACTAAAAGCGCCGAGGAGCTTGACGTGCCGGAATTGATGGGAATATTTCCTCTAACCTCAATTTCAAACCCACGTGTTAATTCATGGCCTTTTCGATGAAGTACATTCAAAACGCTTTTAAAATAATCTCTTTCTTTGGAATATGGCAAAGGGAAATCGATTGCAAATTCTTCTGTTTTTTCAACATCGGGCAATGAAAAATGCACTACGTTGTCAGCTCTAAATTGGCCTTTAACCTGTATTCTTTTAGAAATTGCCGCTGCGATAACGGGTAAGCCTAAGTAATCTTGATGCTCACCAAATAAACAAATTCGGCCCGGCGTGGATACGATCATAAAATTGAATTTCCGTGGAAATCACGAAATTAGAAAAAATTTTTACCTTTGACACGAAAAATAAGCAAATAATGATAACTAAAAGAATACCATCTGTAGATTATTTTCGAGGATTTATCTTGTTTTTATTAGCTGCAGAAAGCACTGGCCTTTATAGTCGATTAGGAAAGATCTTCCCTGAGTCTTTTGTTTTATCCCAATTTAATCATGCGGAATGGCAGGGGCTGCACTTTTGGGATTTAATCCAACCCGGTTTTATGATGATCGCTGGTTCCGCTTTGTACTTTTCTACCTATAAACGAATCGACCAAGGAGCCACATATGGCCAACTCTGGCCTAAAGTATTAAAAAGATCTATTTTGCTTTTCATTTGTGGTACGGGTTTACATTGCTTAGGAAGAGAGAAATTGGTTTTTGAGCTGTGGAATGTGTTGACCCAATTATCTTTTACGACCATCGTGGCTTTCTTTTTATTGCGATTTTCCATCCCTTTGCAAGTAGCCGCTTCCTTATTTTTGTTGCTTCTAGCACATTCTCTTTATGTATTTACAGATATTCCAGGATTCAACGAACCTTATGTCCGAGATAAAAATTTCGGATCTTTCATGGACATGGTCTTAATGGGCAAATTAAGTGGGGGGCATTGGATTGCGATTAATTGCATACCTACCGCAGCACACACCATTTGGGGGGCTTTATTGGGCCGAATTATTCATCGGTCTACTTCGCCAAAAGATCTTTTAAAGACGTTAATTGGCTTGGGAGTTTTAGGTGTAATTGTCGGATATGGCCTTGACATGGCTGGAATACCCATCATCAAAAGAACCGCCACGCTTTCATTTACCATCGCATCTGCCGGATGGATTTCCTTATTGATGGCGGCTTTTTATTATAATTGGTCCACAGAGAAACCAAAAATTTCCGTTCCTGATTACATCCTTTCCTATGGCAAAAACTCCATTTTCATTTATTTGTTTTTTGAGTCCATAGGGCCAGAATGGCTAAGAGGAGCAACATTCACGTTTGTTGGCGGATTTTTAGAAAAAATAAGCATCTACGGAATGGTCGCCGAAGCCATCAACGCGCTCGTGGTTTTATATCTCATTACCCGACTAGCGGTTTGGTTGGACAAAAAGAAAATTTACTTTTCGCTCTAAGGGATTTAGGCTTGGTGGTTGATGTGGTCCAATTTATACGCCCAAGTGTCTGCAATATTTCGCGCCTTTAATTTGGCATCTTCTGTTTTAGGACCTTCAAAATGTTCGTCTAAGGTGGCATAAAAAAGTTCGAGCCAACGAGCAAAATGGGTGGGGGTCAATGGGATTTTTTGATTAATTTCTAGGTGTGGTCGCATCGGGGCACCCTGGTAATTTTTGCCATCCATCAAAAGCATCTCCCAGAAATCGTACATTTTAGGCAGGTGTTTAGAAAAATCCACATGGGCCACATCCATAAATACGTGACCTACCAAATCATCTGAAGGCATTTTGGCATAAAATGCATCCACAAAAATCTGAATATCCGCTTTGGTTTCTATGTCCTTTTTCATGGGCGCGTCTTGACACGAGCTAAAAGATGTTGGCCTACTTTACTACCTTGTATAGCCCCCTCGTTTAAGGCTGGCATAAAATGAATTCCTCCATATAAACGAGAAACCCCTGCCTCATCTGATGCCTGAATGAATGATTTGAATTTTCTTGGAGGCAATCCATAAGGTATCTCCGTGGAATCCTCAAAGGCAATATTAGCCCCATACAAGCTGGTCAAAACCTCTGCCGCAGCCCTAGAAATGGTGCTATGGCCAGACGTATATTCTGGAAAAGGTGGCGTTTGCAGCACAGGAACCCATGATTTATCGATGCTCGCGTTAATAACGGTTTCAGGTCTAATGCGGATGGATCTGTATTTCTCGTCCCAACAAGCAATAAAACCGTCAAAGATTCCAATGGAAGTGAGTGCTAAT
Organism: Cytophagales bacterium; assembly: GCA_013205605.1. GTDB lineage: Bacteria > Bacteroidota > Bacteroidia > Cytophagales > Spirosomataceae > Aquirufa. The sequence goes on from JABMMK010000234.1 coordinate 4,074, forward strand.
GCCTCAGCCGTTTCATTATACGATTTATGTAATTGGCGAGATACTTGGCCCACGATGCCTAGCCAATGTCCACCGGGTGACATCTTCTTAGTTGCAAACATCGCATGACCCGTAATATTCATTTTAAAGGGATTGCAATCCCAAAAATTGGCAATATTTCTTTGCTCCTCCGTTAAATTTTTGACCGTTTCATAGGACTCCATGACCTCTTTGTAATAAGGACTTCCTTTGGTTAAATCAAATTTTGAGGGAGTTGGAGCTCTAAACTGGGATGCTGAATCTAGCGTTATGGGACGAATTTTAGTCCAATAGGGTTCCACCGCATCCATATAGGCAGGTGGCGTGGGAGTCCAAGTACCTGGTAAATTGGTTACCGTAAACCGTAAACCTCTTGTTTGCTTGTAATTATCCTTAGCTGCGTAACGCATCACTGCCGCGGCCACCGAATCTCCGTAGGCAATCGACCTTTCATATACATCGGTAGGTATGCCAATTTTCTGATAATCTTCTTCTAATTTCTTGTCAAAGTCCTTGTACAATTCTTGGGCAAAAGTTAATTTTTTCCCAACAGCCAAATACGCCCTGGTAGACGCCAAAGGAAAACAATACTCCAAACCTTTTTCCGGTTGGGGTATTTTCTCGAAGCCATTTAATTGGCCCACCAGCGATTTGAAATTTTTATCTCCAGGAATTGCTGCTTCATATCCTGCGATTCCGGCATACATATAAATACGTGCAGAAACTGGAGGCGCAAAAATATCGTGAATAATACTCTCGGTCAACATCAACTCTGCCCGAATTAAATACTCGGGGTTTGCCGCATCTTTTTGATAATTTGGATTTGTTTTCTGACAGGCACCTAAAAGAATGCTCGCAAAAATAAAGAGTAAAACTTTTTTCATATTAGAGTTCATTGAAAGCAAATGTACGCAAAAACAGAAAAAAATTATTGATGTAAATCAGTTTTCCTGGTTGCTATTATTTTCTCTGCAGCCTTTCGCCCTGAGGATAAAGCCGCTTGCAAAGAGGGGAAAAGTGTGTAATCCCCCGCTAAAATAATATTTTTCCCTTCTGCTTTTTGGCAAACTTCCTTAAAACATCCCAACTTAAATAATGAATGTGGGATAGAAAAAGATTTCAAATAAGTAAAATCGGCCTGCGAAAGGCTTAAAACATTAGCTAATTCCCTTACAATTTCCACGTCAGAAACTTCTTTTTGGAGACTAGTTGCCGAAATCAAATGTTTCCCTTCAGGAGCTAGCGAAGGATTCACTTGGCTTATGCAGGAAAAATGTAACATGGGACTTGAATTCAATGGCATCAAATGAATAAGGGGCAATGAAGTTTCAAGATTCCTGTCCAAACTAAAATAAAAAGTCTTCGAACTAAAATGAGCGTTTTCAGGAAAATCGATATTCAATAAATCACAGGCCTGTTTGGGATCTGTGGCTAAAACCAAATGGTCAAAATGGATCGTATTCCCATTACTTAATTGAAGCGATTTCTCCTGGATTTCAATGACGGAAACCCCAGTCAGCAGTTTTTCTTTGGGAATTCTTGAAGCTAAATCTAAAGCGATATCGCCTATGCCATGTTTGGGCAAGGCAGCTTTCCCCTCTAAAAACTGCTTCATGTAATAGAAAAATAAGGAGGCCGGCGGGGTCAATTGATCATCCAAAAATATACCGGCAAAAAAAGGCCTTAAAAAAATGCGCTGAAACTTTTCTGAAAAACGATATCTCGAGATGAGTTCAGAAGTCGTTTCTGTATCTGAACTTAAAGGTGAAATCGAGCCCTGCGTTTTAAGCCAAATCCAAGCTAATTTCAAAAGGTCAAAAATACTGGCCCCTGATGATCGGATATTTTTTAAAAACAAAAAAGGTGATTTTAAGGGATTGAGAAAAGGCTTAAATTTTCCGTCTTGCAACACATAAGCACCCGAATGAAAATAAGATAAATCCCATTTAGATAATCGAAGACTTCGTTGGACTTCCGGATATGCCGTTTGTAAAACTTGGAAACCGTGATCTAAAGTATAGCCTTGAAATGATTCACTTTGGACTCTACCGCCTAATGACATTGATTTTTCAATTAAAATAAAATCAAGCCCTTTGCTTTGTAAAATTTGAGCTGCTTGTAAACCTGCTATTCCGCCGCCCACGATCACAATTGAATTCATATTAAGTTTATATTTTCATAAACATTTTAAACTTACAAAAGTTTGAAGTGTTTTTACTAATTTGCAGATTAAATGGGAGCTCGGAATGAACTTTAGTATCAAGGAAGAAAACAATTATCAATATATTGATGAAGGAAAAGGCGAAATTCTACTTTTACTTCATGGATTGTTTGGCGCCTTAAGCAATTGGCAAGGCGTTATTAATCTGTTCAGTCAAAAATATAGGGTCATCATTCCACTCATGCCGATTCACGATATGCCTATTAAAGAGGCGGGTTGTGAAGGATTAACGGTTTTTCTCGAAGAATTTGTCGCATTCAAAAAACTAGAAAGCTTTAGTTTAATCGGAAATTCATTAGGGGGCCACGTGGCATTGATTTATACTTTAAAACATGCGCATAAAGTAGAAAGGCTTATTTTAACGGGTTCTTCTGGTTTATTTGAGAATTCGATGGGAGGAACTTATCCGAAACGTGGCGATTACGAATTTATTAAGGAGCGGATTGAATATACGTTTTATGACCCGAAAACGGCGACGAAGGAATTGGTCGACGAAGTATTTGAGATCATCAATAGCATCCCAAAAGTATTGCGTATTATTGCCATTGCAAAATCAGCGCAGCGAAATAACATGGCTAAGGATATTGTGCGCATAAAAACGCCAACGCTCTTGATTTGGGGATTAAATGATACCATCACTCCTCCTCATGTAGGACATGAATTTAATCAATTAATTCCGGGATCGGAATTGCAATTCATTGATCATTGTTGCCACGCACCCATGATGGAACAACCTGATGAGTTCAATCGTATTTTGTCGATATGGCTAGAACATAATCCCATTGCCTCATGATGGCACTCGCATTTTTATCCTTTGATTTACCCACCATTTCCATTCAAGATTCGGTGCAAAAATCCTTGAAAATCATGCACTCAAATAACATGAACGTTATTTCCGTGCTTGACAAGAAACAATGGATCGGAAATATCACCGAGGAAATGTTAATGAAAGCCACGCATCCGGATGGTAAAATAGACCAATTTCAGCAGGAGCTCAATCAGGTAAAAATAGAAACAGAAGAGGATATTTTGGCGAGTTTACCTTTTTTTGAGGAAAATGGATTTTGGGTCATTCCTGTAGTGGATGAGCAAATGAAATACCAAGGATATTTGCCTTGGCAATCCGTGGCTAAAACCTTATTTTATACAGGATTTAATGCACAAAATGGAGGAATTATTCGCATTGTCTTTCATACCCAAAGAGATTCAATGAGTGTCATTGCCAAAATAATTGAAGAAAATAAAGGCTTAATCACGAGAAGTTATTTGACTAAGTCGACGAAGGAAGATCACGTTTGGCCTGAATTAATTTTACAAATTCAAACAGACCAATTTTCAGCGATCGTAAAAAGCTTAGAGCGGCACGAAGTCCATGTAGAAAAGGCGTTCATGTTTGGTGACCAAGAAGAAGTGGACCAATCGCGTTTTGATTTACTATTGAAATATTTAAATCCCTAGGCTTTGAATTTCCCATTAGCCATTCACGGAAAGGAATTTTCGGCTGACATGAAGCCCGTGATGGAAAAATTATGGGCGGATATATCAACAAAAAATAGTCAAATTCAAATTTCGGAAAGCTTTTTTGTTCACCTGAAAGAGCACGGATTCAAATTAGATGAATACCGAACCTATTCAATTAATCAAGGCCCTGAAAATGTTCAAATGGCTTGGAGCATCGGTGGAGATGGTACTTTTTTAGAGACCTTAAGCCACGTGGGCGCAAAGGAAATACCCATTTTAGGAATTAACACAGGCCGATTAGGTTTCTTGGCCACGCTTTCTCCCGAAGAAGTTTCCGAGGCTTTGCAACATGTTTTATCGAATGAATATACCATCGAGGATCGATGTTTAGTCTCGGTGGATGCCGAAATAGATTTATTTCATGGCAAAGATTTTGGCTTAAATGAGGTCGGAATTATGAAGACAGATTCGTCTTCCATGATTCAAATCAAGACTTTTTTGGACGGCAATTATTTGAATACCTATTGGGCCGATGGAATCATTGTCTCCACGGCTACAGGATCAACGGGTTATTCACTTTCGGTCGGCGGCCCTTTAGTTATTCCCACTTCGGATTCATTTATTGTTGCACCGATGAGCCCACATAATTTAAATGTGCGCCCCTTAATTGTTTCCAGTGATACTGTTTTGAAATTTGAAGTGAGCAGTAGAAGTCAAAATTTCCTTATTTCCATCGATTCGAGATCTCGAGTAATCGATAGCACAATATCTATTGAAGTCAAAAAGGCTGCATTTTCAGGCAAAATTGTCAAAATCCCTGGCGACGATTTTCTTCAAACACTCCGCAATAAATTGAATTGGGGATTGGATGTGAGGAATTGAGGGATTTTTTAGGTAAGAGGTAAATAGGTAAGAGGTAATAAGTATTAGGTAATAGGTAAGAGGTAATAAGTGTTTTTTTTCAGAAGATCTATTTGTTGATTATTAAAATCAATTGATTGATAATCAAATTTTTAGGTAAATAATCAAATAATTTTTGTCGAGATTGATGAATGTTGAAATCAAACATTCAGAACAAGTCATTAAAATTTGCAAGAAATGTGTATCGGTTATGTAAAAGACTCGAACAGAAAAGGGAGTTTATCATTTCTAACCAATTATTAAAAAGTGGCACAAGTGTCGGTGCAAATCTTAGAGAAGGTTATTTTGCTGAATCTAGGAGTGATTACATTCATAAATTATCTATTTCTCTCAAAGAAATAAATGAGTCGTTATATTGGCTTGAGTTATTGTTTTTGGAAAAAATAATCGAAGATTCTGAATTTGAAGATTTAAATAATCAAGGCACTGAAATTCTAAAAATTCTTATTACAATAATCAAAAAGCTAAAAATAACACCTATAAAACCTTAATAAATTATTACCTATTACTTCTTACCTTTTACCTCTTACCTATTACCTCTTACCTATTACCTATTACCTAATACCTCTTACCTATTACCTAATACCTATTACCTAAAGTCCGTTTAAGCTCATTTAATTTCAACAACGCCTCAATCGGGGAAAGCGTATTGACATCTAAGGCATTTAATTGATCCTGGACTTTTTGCAATCCTTCCGGAATTTCAGCGCCAAATAAACTCATTTGGAAATTTGCTTTTGGCATATCTTTCAAACGCTCGACATGGTCGTCCAACGAATGGTCTTTTTCTAAATTTTGTAAAATTTCATGAGCCCTCAAGACTAATGAATTGGGCATGCCGGCCATTTGCGCCACATGGATACCAAAACTATGCGCTGAACCACCCGGCAATAATTTGCGCAGAAAAACAATTTTATTGCCCACTTCTTTAACCGACACATGGTAGTTTTTTATGCGAGGAAAGTCTTCGGCCAACTGGTTTAATTCATGGTAATGGGTGGCGAATAATGTCTTAGCACTGTTTTTGGGATGATTATGTAGATGCTCGGCAATCGCCCAGGCCATCGACACGCCATCGTAAGTCGAGGTACCCCGGCCGATTTCATCCAACAACACCAAGGAACGACTGGACAAATTATTCAAAATAGCAGCGGTCTCCGTCATCTCGACCATGAAGGTCGACTCCCCTTTGGACAAGTTATCTGAGGCGCCTAC
>JABMMK010000235.1 GCA_013205605.1 Cytophagales bacterium
ATGGAAAGAGGGGCTACGTTGAGTGTAGGTCAGCGCCAATTGATTTCTTTTGTTCGGGCTTTGGTACATAACCCTAAAATCATTGTGTTGGATGAGGCGACAAGTTCGGTGGACACTGAGTCAGAATTGCTTATTCAGTCGGCCATTTCTACTTTGATGAAAGGGAGAACTTCAGTGGTTATTGCGCATCGATTGTCTACAATTCGACATGCCAATCAGATTTTGGTGATGGATAAAGGAGAGATAAAAGAGCGGGGAACACATGAAAAATTATTAAAAATGAATGGATTATATGCTCAATTGTATCATTTGCAATTTAGTAAGTCAGTTTAATTCGGTAGGTAAAACAAATATGGTTATCTTTGCAATCTTATGAATTTGAAAAAATATATTTTAGTGGGATTTGTTGCTGTGATGGGCTTGAGCTCATGTGGTAAATTTGAGAAATTCAGAAAAAGTGCTGATTTGCCTACCAAGTATAAGGCGGCGGTCAATTACTATAAAAAGAAGGATTTTACTAAGGCGGGTATCCTTTTTGACGAGATTATGCCTTTGATGAAAGGGGATTCAACGCAGGAATTGGCCACTTTTTACCAAGCTAATTGTGACTTTAATTTAGGTAGCTATACCTTAGCTAGTTCGCATTTCAAGAAGTTTGCGGAGGTTTTTTCTCGCTCTGAGTTTGCTGAGGAGGCGATATATATGTCAGCCTATTCCTTGTATAAAGACTCTCCAAATTTCAATTTAGATCAAACGGGAACGTTGGCTGCGATCAATGAAATTCAGTCCTATTTAAATAATTATCCTGAGACGAAGTTTAAGGACGATTGTACGAATATCATTAAGGAATTAAGGAAAAAATTGGAGAAGAAAGCGTATGAAAAAGCCAAGCTTTATTATAAGACTTCACCTTTTAATATTGCGTCGTTAAAGTCGTCTGTGATTGAGATTACCAATTTCCAACGTGATTTTCCTGATTCCGATTACAGCGAGGAGATGGCTTATATGAAGGTGTTGGCTCAGTATGATTTGGCCAAAAGCACGATTGAATCTAAGCAAAAAGAGCGTTATGCAGAAGCATCCAAATTTTATTTGGATTTAATTGACAAGTATCCTCAAAGTGCCTACTTAAAAGAAGGGGAAAAAATGTATGAATTTAGCAATAAGGAAGTTGACCGAATTGCGAAATTGGAAGTTGAGTATAAGGCAATGCTAGAAAAAGAGAAGTCTAATACGTCCAAAGTGGCTACTGGACCTCAGTAGTTTTTGTCCTAAAAATTAGTTAATTTTGCAATCTTAATTTAAAAAATAACGAGATGTCTAAGATCCAAACAAATCCATCCATCATTACACGTGATGTTGATAAAATTGCTGTAAAGACAGGAAATGTATATGAGTCTGTGTCTATTATAGGCCAAAGAGCGCGTCAAATCTCAAGCAAAATGAAAGAGGAGTTGTCGGGCAAATTGTCTGAGTTCGCTTCTTCTGTAGATAATTTGGAAGAAATTTTCGAAAACCGTGAGCAGATCGAAATTTCAAAATATTATGAGCGTATGCCTAAGCCATCTGCTTTAGCGATAGACGATTTTTTAACGGACAAAGTTGATTATCGTATGCGTGAAGAGGGAAACGAAGAGAAATAATATTTTCCGAATGATTTCACTATGAAATCTATTTTACTTGTAATTTTATGCTTAATAGGCTCCCGAGTGTTAAACGCTCAGGAGCTTCAAGCTTCGATTACCGTTAATACGGAGCAATTGCAGCTGGACCAACAGCGAGGAACATCCCAAATTTATTCTGAATTGCAGCGTACCGCCCAAGATTTCTTATCGGGCCGTCGCTGGTCCATGGACAATTTTGCGCCGGACGAAAAAATCAAACTCAGCATTAATTTATTGTTGACAAAGGCCTCAGCCCAAGGAGATTTTGAGGCGAATGCCCGTGTCCAAGTATTAAGACCCGTTTATGGAACGTCTTATGAAACGGTTATTTTAAATATGATCGACAAGAGTTTCAATTTTAAGTTTCAAACAGGGACACCTATTACATACAATGACAATACTTTTATTGATAATCTAAGCTCCTTATTGGCCTATTATGCGTACTTGTCATGCGCTTATCACTATGATTCTTTTGGTAAATATGGCGGCGATTTCTTTGTCCAAAAATTGAATAATTTAACGAATCTGGCTCAGACTTCAGGTTTGGGTTGGGGCGTAGTTACCGACGTACGATCTCGCTTGTCGATTGCTGAAAATTTGATCAACCAGCAAGTGCAAGGTATGCGCGAGGTTAATTATATTTACCATCGGATTTTATTGGATTCATTTAAAGAAAAGCCTGATGATACGCGGAAAGGAATTTTGGATTTGCTGAATCAGATTCGAACGGTGAACCAATTAAGACCTGGTGCGGCTAATATTCGTGTATTTTTTGATGCCAAATCCGATGAGATTTTTTCGATTATGGATGAGGCGAGTGTTTCAGAGCGCCAACAAGCCTTCGCGTATTTGAGTTTATTGGATCCGATTCGTACGGAGCAATATCGAAAATTGATTCGATAATTAATTCGGTTGGGGTAACCTTTCGGTTGCCCTAATAAAACGGTAATTAATTTGGTTGGGGCAACCCTTGCGGTTGCCCTAATAAAACTAATAAAACGGTAATTAATTTGGTTGGGGCAACCCATGCGGTTGCCCTAATAAAACCCCTTTATCTTTCAGTCCATTTTAAAGGGTTATTTATAATATAGTTGGAAATATTCGTGTATGCCAAATCATTTCGAATGATGTGTTCGTAGTAATTACGTTGCCATAATCTCCCCATTATTATATTTTTTGATTTATATATGACTAAACATTTATTTATCACCAATGATTTATAGGCACCAACTATATCTGCAATATAAGTGTTTTGGGCAACCGCAAGGGTTGCCCCGACAGATTCATTTATACATTGATTCTTTGCCCTGACTAATTCAATAATACTATGAAAATGATCTGGCATAATTTGAAAGACATTAATTTTAAATTTGGAAAATCGTTCAGATAATGCCATCCATTCATTAAAAGCAATTTCCCCTTATTCATTAAGTAACATTTTCCCATTTTTGATTTTTCCAAAACGATGAATTCTTTTTTCGCAAACCAAGGTAATAAAGTAAAAACCCGTTTGAGAGTAGTCGTACTCCTTTAGGCGTTTGGATTTTCTATGATGTATTTTAGGATCGTATGGGGTCATTTTTTAGCATCGATGTTCATTCATTCTTTTCAAAGTATTTTCTATGATTGTATTAATTTGTAAATGTATTTTTGATTTAATTATCAAAAATGAAGAGTATGGTAATTTAATCAATCATAATGGGAGGTATTCTATTAATATATTAATTATCAGCAACTTGGATTGTGTAATATCTTTACATCTATTTATAAGACTGATTTTTATTTAAACCCTTTAAAACGAAAAGCCACCTCAGAGGGGTGGCTTTTAAGCATGTGATTTTTTCTTCACTCTTTACTTAGGTCGAATTTCTAATATCATGACCGTTTCCGTTTTATCACTTACTTTATTCCGATTGTCGATTCGATGTCCCATCACCCAAACAATGGATCCTTTGCTCAATAAGATTTGCGTATTTTTTTTGATGTTCAAGGGGACTTTTTTGTCCGTCAAGAAATCTGAAATCAGTTTTTTGGAATTCATGCCCAAAGGACAAAACCAATCACCCTCTTGATATTTTCTAATTTCTAATGGAAATTCTAAGCTATCTGCATCTAGACAAGCAAAATTGGGCGAAGTCGAGGGAACAAATGATGCATTATTTTCCTCAACAAAAACGTGTAATTCATTGGATCCAAACTCCACAATTTCATCTTCTTCTTGAATTAAAATAGGTTTGAATGCTGCGTGATCTTTAGGACTAATGACCCATTGATTTCGGTCGATATTTAAAATATGACTCGGCGATTCAAAGAGTTTCCCCACCTTGTCAGTGGGATGGGCTAAAATTTGATTGATCACCCCAAAAGAAAAATTGAATTCCTGTAGATATTGTTGGGCAATGACCGTCCATTTTTCTGCCGCAAACTCTTCGCCGAAGGGAATGTAAATGTTTCCCTCCGCATCATTTAAAACTCGATTGGCTTTAAATTCATTTAATTCCGCTGTTATCCAATGTTCAATATTTCGAATTTTTTCACTCGTGTCTGCAAGCGTTTGTTCAAATTGAGCGTTTAACTCTTGGAATTTTGGCATAATTTCATGCCGTATAAAATTCCGTTGGTATTTAGTCGTCGAATTGCTAGAATCTTCACGCCATGCCAGTTTTTGGTCAACGACAAAATCAAATATAATTTCCTGATTTGCAAATGAAAGTGGTCGGATGATGTGCCCATTTTTTATGGGTATCCCATGAAATCCGGCTAAGCCCGTTCCTCGGGTGAGGTTGATTAACATCGTTTCGGCACTGTCCAATTGGTGATGTCCGGTCGCTATAAAATCGTAATTATGTTTACTTCTGATTTCTTCAAACCAAGTATAGCGAAGAATTCTTGCCGCTACTTGAGTTGATAACTTTTCCTTTTCAGCAAAGGCGTTCGTATCAAAAAAGATCGTGTGATAGGGGACTTTTAATGTTTTGGCAAACTTTTTTACAAATACCTCATCCGCTAATGATTCTTCTCCTCGTAAACTGAAATTTACATGCGCGATACCAAAATTAAATTTAGCCAAAGAAAACAATTTGGATAATATAATGGAATCAATTCCCCCACTGACTGCAATCAGTATTTTTTGATCTGGCTTGAATAAATTCTCTTTTTGGACAAAATTGATAAAATCTTCCAGCATAAAATTGGTAAATTGCGCGTTCAAAACAATTAGCGAAATTAACGATTCGCTTTTAAGATGCCGTATAATATTAGAATTTTAATGTTTTTCTTTTTGGTTTTGCCGTGGCTTAGTCAGGGGCAAAGCCAAGTGGAATTAATACGGGCCGATAGCTTAAAGGGGTACCAACAAGATTTAGTTATGCGTAAGGAGCTTTTGGGGCACGTATTGTTGCGGCAGGGTACCACCACTTTGAGCTGCGATCAGGCGGTTCTTAACTCGACGACCAATAACGTAGAGGCCTATGGCCATGTGAAAATTATTCAGGCTGATACCGTGACGATTACGGGTGATACGGCTTTGTACAATGGTGATATGCGCCAGGCTTTTATGTCGGGGCGCGTGAAACTAGATGACCATACTATTATCTTGAATACCAATAAACTGGATTATGACTTGAACTCAAAAATGGCCATCTACCATACGGGAGCTAAGATTATTGACAAGAAATCCACGTTGACATCCAAGGAAGGTTTTTACAATACAGTGACTAAAAATTTTTTATTTAAGGAAAAAGTTCGCGTAATAGACAAAGATGGAGGTGCCGTTCGAGCCGATTCCTTGCGGTATAATACAGCTTCAAAAGAAGCGTATTTCATCTGCCCGACGGAGATTATCAGCCAAAAAGATACGGTTTTAACTTCAGCTGGATTTTATAATACGCTAACGAAGGTCTCTAATTTTACCGGTCGGTCTACGGCTAAAACCGATGAATATATTCTGTCGGCGGATACCTTATTTTATGACTCGCCGACTCAGATAGGCGTTGCCAGGGGCCGAGTTGAGTTTTTAAGCCAAAAGGAAAAAGTGATTTTAACCGGAGATCATGGTCGGTATGCTGGAAAAACGGGGCTAACCCGCGTGTATGGGCACGCCTTAATGAAGAATATTATGGAAAAGGACACGCTGTACTTAACGGCGGACACCTTGGTTTCTTTAAACAATAAGAAGGATTCGATTCGTAAATTATATGCCTATAAAAATGTCTTGCTCTATAAATCTGATTTATCGGGTAAATGCGATTCACTTGCCTATGATGTGACAGATTCCGTCATTCACTTTTACCAAAAGCCTATTTTGTGGACCAATGATTCCCAGTCTCAAGCGGATTCCATATCCTTGTTTCTCACGAATCAGAAGTTAAAGGAAATGCGTCTTCGAGGTAAATCTTTTGTTATTTCTAAGGACTCCGCGGACCATTATAATCAAATCAAAGGCAGAAAAGTATGGGTATTTTTTGACCCCGAAAGTAAGTTGAGGCGCGTGAATGTAGAGGGAAATGGGGAAAGTATTTATTACGTGATGGATGAAAAAAAGGTTACCACCGGAATGAATCGAGTCGAGTGTAGTCGGATGAATTTATTTTTTGAGGACAATAAAGTGAAAAAGATTACGTTTATCACCAAGCCTGAAGCTAAATTCATTCCGCCCAAAGAGTGGACAGAAGAGTTACAATACTTGGATGGTTTTAAATGGCGTGATAAAGAAAAAGTGACTTTGACTTATTTGTTGGAGCGCATTAAGTACACAAATACTGTTAAAAAACCTTAAAATTTGCCTTTTAAAGCTTTTTAGTCGATGGCCCAAGGTGCAATTTTAATAGAAAGGATTACCTTTGATTTAAATATTTTTAAATGAAAATTAATTTACTAAGCTTCTTTTTTGGCCTTTTGTTTTTTGCAAGCTTGCTGCTGGTAAACACCGCTTGGGCGCAGACTCAAAGTAGAAATAGTTCGGAAAATTATTTGTTTTCAAACGATCGAGTTTGGGTTTCTCATGTATATCCAAACCCAGCGCTAGATTTTGTTGACATCGACTTTCAAATCGCCTCGTCTGTTCGTGAGGTTAAATTAACCTTTTACAATGTGTTAGGCCAAGAAGTTAAAGAGGCGGTTTTGGAGAAAGATCAAAAAAGTACACATATTTCATTGCGCGAATTTAATAGTGGAATGTATATGTATCAGTTGAGCATCGACGGTCGTTCGGTCGCTACTAAGAAATTGATTGTTAGGAAGCAGTAAAATTAATAAAAGGGAAAATAGGTAAAACCTATTTTCCCTTTTATTAATGGTTAAAACCCACCCACCGTTCTTTTAATAAATGCTGTTAGATCAGAGCCTGTCAGTAAATTTTGAGATAGCAACGCTAAATCTGAAATTTGCTTGGCTAAAGCCTTTTGCTCATCTTCCGATTTCAAGTCGGCTAATTTACTGATCAATGGGTGATTGGCATTAATGGTGATGTTATAGGTATTTGGCATCGCACCAAACATCCCCATTCCTCCACCACCGGTTTTCGACATATCACTCATGCGGCGCATAAACTCATTTTGGGTGACAATGGCCGGTAATTCGTCTGGGGACATCGCTTCTACGGCAACAATCTTTTGTTTGTCTTGTAGCGTATCCTCAAATACTTTTTTAATAGATTCCTTTTGTGCATCGGTTAAAATAGCTTCTAAGTTGATCCCCGTGTCGATTAATTTATCCACCGCATCTGCGTCGACTCTCTTCCACTGCGTTTTTTCGATTTTGGTTTCAATGGTATTGATAAAATGACTGTCGATCATGTTATCCATTTTCAAAACTGAATAGCCTTTTTGGCTCGCCGATTGGATAAAGGCATCTTGCTGTTCTTGGTCGGTCGTGTATAAATAAACCTTATTTCCGTCTTTGTCGGTCTGCGCGGCTTGAACTTCCTCCGCATATTCATCCAGGGTAAAATA
>JABMMK010000236.1 GCA_013205605.1 Cytophagales bacterium
ATAAAAAGTAGAATAATAAGATTTTTTTCATAGTTTGTTAATAATGAATGACGATAAATGGGTAATTAAAAATAATCAATCTAATGAGATTTAAAGAGTTAAATTATCCGAGGTGATATAATTTTCGATATGAAAATGGAGTCATATTTTTGTTTAATTTAAACGCTCTGTTGAAATTTGAAATATTGACAAAACCTGAATCATAAGCAATCCGATTAATGGATAACTGATTTTCAATTAGCATTTTACATGACATACCAATCCTTACCTCTGTCAGATATTGTACGTACGTTTTCTTTACTCTAACTTTGAAAAATTTGCAGAAATTTGAAACAGACATGTTTGATATTGAGGCAACATCCTCTAGTCTGATCTTTGATGCAAAGTTGGTAATGGTATAATCAATGACTCGATTTAACCGGTCTTTGTTTTGTTTATCCAGTTCAACTAAAAACAAACTTTTAGAGATAGGAACTGGGTCATCTGAGGTTCCCAGGCAATCCAGCATTTTTATAATTAAAATAATTCGTTCTAATGGATCTTCAGTCTTAAATAATTTATTTAAAAAACATATAATTAGAACCTTTGCTTCGCCTTCAATTTTAAGACCAAAAGAAGACTTGATTAGAAGTTTTTGGATATTCTTGAACTCAACTAATTTTAGAATGTCATCTCCCATAAAGTTGGGCAAAAATTGAACCACTCGAGCAACCGAAAGCTCAGATTCCTTATTTTGATTTTTCCATACATGAGGTAAATTAGACCCAATAAGAATTAAATCCCCATCCTTAAAAAATTCAATATTGTCGCCCACAAAACGAGTTCCCCTACCTTTAACAATATGCGTCAATTCTAACTCGGGATGAAAATGCCATTTATTGTAGAACTGAGCAAATTCGTCAATCCGCGCGACAAATGCTTCCTCTGATTTTGAATCAACTTTTTTAAATATCGGCTTCATTTAAAACATATTTTTTTGAATTTAAGCCAATTTGAATGATATTTATATATAAATTGCTAATTATCAACAAATTGTAAATGGTTATAGTAATTGGTATTTCATTGAAATTGTTTCATGTTGATTCAAATATAGAATTATTTTACCAATCATATTTGATTTTGAAATGATCCAATTTAGGTGGATATTTTTTAGGTCGTTTCATTTCATACCCGTGAATTTCCTGACCTAATTGTTTCAAAAATGGAAATCCAACACGATCATATTCATAAACGTCATCATTAAATATTTCATCTTCATTACATAAAATAACAGCGGATACCATAAATTCAATTTGGTTTTCAAAGTCGACGACATAGGCATTGTCCAATAAAAATCCATACGCATCTCCCACTTTATTAAAAATTCTAATGTTCTTATTCAAGGGTTCATTTTTATCGGAACCGTAATAAATGAATTTACAATACGTTGGATGATAGGTCGAGTCCTGAAGGTAAATGGGATACTTGGTTTCAGTCGGATATTGCGACATGTATTGATACAGAAATGAATAATCTTCTTGGGTCAATGTAAATTGTTTCCTTTTTGGAAAGGCCTCGGGCAACAAAAGTCTTTGTAGGAATTCATGCTGAGCCACTAAAGGAAACGCATTTTTTAAAGAAAAATCATAGGGGGTATGCTCGATTTGACCCTGTGAATTCATGAATCCTTGACCCAATAAAATGGCCTTTTTAGACTTGATGGGTCGATGATTAAATGTAGCCTCTTGAAAATATTGTATGCGTCCCATGGAATCAACAAACTCGATGGGATTTGTAAATTGATTCTCCAAGGGCGTTAGCGGAACTTGCAATCGATGCGTAAATCTCACCCCTTTGAATCCTTTTAATTTCATGAATTGGTTAAACTCTTTTTGCCCCAGAAACTCATAAAGTCGATTATATGCTTCATTATCCGAAACAAGTAAGATCTTTTTGATGTAATGCGCCACGCTAGGTTTCCCGCTTTCAGCGCTAGAGTCCTTGAGTATTTCTAGTTGGCCCTGCCGACTTTTCCGCGTATACATGAACCCATATTTATCTAATTTCAATGCATTGATTTTCTCCAAAGCCAAGACACTTGCAGCTAATTTAACGGTACTGGCAGGGTAAAAATATTCTTTTGAATTTGTCCGATAAGCATACGTTTTGAGCGAGGGTTTGTTCTGCTTATCTCTGTTGATTTGCGTATATAAAATCTGAACCCGGTATTTTAATGG
>JABMMK010000237.1 GCA_013205605.1 Cytophagales bacterium
ATTATCCAAACCAAGTGAATAACGTACTTGGTTTTCCATATATTTTTAGAGGGGCACTTGATGTGCGATCTAAAGTAATCAATGAAGAAATGAAATTAGCCGCCGTATACGCGCTGGCTGATTTGGCGAAAAAGCCGGTTCCAGAGATTGTTAATTTGGCGTATGGACAGGATAATATTGTTTTTGGCCGTGAGTACATAATTCCTAAACCCGTAGATCCGAGGCTATTAATTACCGTTGCTCCAGCGGTGGCTTTGGCGGCGATGAAATCGGGTGTGGCCAAGCATCCCATTGAAAACTGGGAAGCTTACGAACTTCAATTGTCAAAGAGATTAGGCCTGGATAATACGTTGATGAAAGTGATTATCAACAAGGCCAAAACAATGCCGAAAAGAGTTGTTTTGGCCGACGCCGAAAACCTATCTGTTTTAAAAGCGGCTCAAGAAGTATTGCAGGATAAAATTGCAACGCCCATTTTATTGGGGAATCGGGAGGTAATCCAACAAATTTTGGATGAAAATTCAATTAAGTTGCCAGGAGTTGAAATTATTGATCCCTATTTACCAGTAGCGGAGGAAGATAAAGAACGCGCAAATCGCTATAGTGAGTTATTATTAATTCGCCGACAAAGACAAGGTTTAAACAAAGCGGAGGCACAAAAAATCATTCGAAGAAGAAATTATTTTGGAAGTATGATGGTCGGTACCGGTGATGCGGATGCGATGATTGGTGGAATGAGCCGTAATTATCCAGACACCGTTCGGCCAGCTTTGCAGGCGATAGGAAAAAAAGACGGTGTTCAAAAAGTGTCAGGAATGTATATTTTAATGACTCGTTTTGGCCCTTTATTTTTAGCGGACACAACGGTGAATTTTAATCCAAGTGCGGAGGAAATAGTGGAGATCGCGGAGTTGTCGGCCAAGCAAGTCGAAAAGTTTAATATCAAACCTCGCATTGCTTTGATCACCTATTCAAATTTTGGCAGTGCCGAAGGCGAGGATGCCAAAAAGATGAAAAGTGCAGTCCAACTATTAAAACAAAGAAATCCTAGTATGATTGTTGACGGTGAAATTCAAGCTCACCTACCCTTCAACATGGAGCTGTTAAAAGAGAATCACCCATTTAGCGAATTGGCCGAAAAAGGAGCTAATGTCTTAATTTTCCCCAATCTTTCCTCTTCTAACATCGCCTATAATTTGGTCAAAGAAATAGCCGGAATCGAAAAAATAGGACCCATTTTATTAGGACTTAAAAAGCCAGTGCACGTGTTGCAGCTTGGTTCGTCCACTAGAGAAATTGTCAATATGATAGCCATAGCGGTCGTAGATGCCCAAATGAGTCAATAATGATACAAGCAGAAATACAAATTAGGGATTTATGAGGTTTTTAACCTATTTCGTTTTTCTTGTTTCATTTGCCTCGTTTTCACAAAAAAATCTCTACGAAAAAGAGATAGCTGCGTTCCGTAAAATACGTATTGATAGCTTACAACATGAAAATGGTTACCTTAATTTATCCGGCTTATTTTGGTTAAAGGAAGGTGAAAATACTATAGGCTCCGACCCTAAAAATGATTTTGTTTTTCCAGCAGAGCATTCAGATTCTTTTTTGGGTACAATTATTTTGAATAAGGGAGTTGTAACTTTTAACTCAAATGAAGCAAATCAAGTATTTTCATCGGGCCAATCGGCAAATAAAATGATCATTTATGAAGATAAAAAAACGCTTGTTTTGGCGCATAAATCGCTTCGTTGGTTTATCATTAAACGCGGGGAAAAATTTGCGCTCAGGCTTCGTGATTTAGAGGGAGAATATGTTCGGAATTTTAAAGGAATTGACTATTTCTCTATTGATTCTTCTTGGCGAATTAAAGCAAAATTTGTCCCTACCCACGGTAAAAAACTACATATTACAGACATTACGGGGCGTAATTATTTGGAGGAATCGCCCGGGGAATTACATTTTTCTATAAAAGGGAAGAAGTACACATTAGAAGCGGGGGGAACCACAGATGAATTTTTCATTGTTTTTGGCGATTTGACGAACAAAAAAACGACTTATGGCGGAGGTAGATTTTTATATACTAATGGTCCGGATAAGGAAGGAAATGTTATTTTGGATTTCAACAAATCGCTTAATCCACCCTGTGAGTTTACGCCTTTTGCGACCTGTCCATTACCCACTAAAAAGAATCGAATGAATTTGGAAATTACGGCAGGCGAAAAATCAAAAGGCATTTTGAGTCATTGAAAATGATGTAATCATTTTTCAAACCAAGCGGCATAATCGATATAATTCATCGCAGTGCGCATGAATATTTCAGCCGCTTCTGGGCTTACAGGTTTGAGTAATTTGGCCGGATTCCCCGCATAAATACTACCAGAAGCTA
>JABMMK010000238.1 GCA_013205605.1 Cytophagales bacterium
CAAAATTGGTGGACCTTCTGAAAAAGATTTTGCCATTCCCGCATACCAATGAAATAAGGTGCCATTATATGATTTGAGGACAGTTCCTCAAGATCGTTGGATTGAATTAGCGCTTTATGAAGATTAGAATTCGCTAACCTTGTGAACGGTTTCGCGAATTAAATCTTCGCTAGCATACATAATTTCAAATTCGGAAATACCTGGAATTCCGCCCATGGAAATATTGGGTCGCCTATATTCCATTTGAGAGTCTTTCATGGCCCTGGCGCTTAAATGAATTGCGTCTACGCCAATTTGTAAAAATTCTTGGCAATTATCGGGATGAACTCCACTGCCCGCCATAATCTCAATACGGGCATTTGACGCATCAACCATCTGGGCAATATTTACTATCCCGTCCAGAGCCTTATCTCGCTGGCCCGAAGTTAATATCCTAGTAAACCCTAGTGAAATTAATGCCTCCATGACGAATAAGGGCTCTTTGGAAACATCGATTGCTCGGTGAAAAGTTAAAGGTATCGTGCCTGTCGCTCTACGAATTCGCTCCATCAATGTATAATCTATTTCGCCATTTGGAAGCAAAGCACCTAATACAAGGCCATGAACTCCCGCCTCGATTAATGCCATAGCTTCTGCTTCCATCGTATCTTTTTCATAGGAGTTATAACAAAAGTCTCCCCCTCGCGGCCTCAACATGGCATGAACTTCTATGTTGGTTTGCGCTAATACTTGGCTCAACAATCCCCCTGAAGGAGTTGTTCCACCCTCCCATGGTGAAGCACATAATTCGACCCGATTGGCGCCAGCACGATCTGCAGCTAAGCAAGAAATGTATGAATACGCACAAACTTCTACGGATACACCCAGATTTTTTTTCATATTTATGTATCAAATTAAGCCAATTTGGCACTTATTTTATATTTATTTAAAATTTAAAAAATAAATCTTTTATAAATATTTTTTTATTTTACTTTTGCAAACCGAAGCGAAGTAATTTCAATTCGGAATACAAAATTTAGAAATATTTTTCAATAATAAATTTATATCCTATGTATTGGACACTAGAACTAGCCTCCTATTTAGAAGATGCCCCTTGGCCTGCTTCAAAAGACGAATTAATTGATTTTGCCATCCGTACGGGATCTCCTTTAGAGGTGGTTGAAAATCTACAAGAATTAGAAGATGACGGTCAACCCTTTGAAAGTATCGAAGAAATTTGGCCTGATTATCCAACTAAAGACGATTTCTTCTTTAATGAAGATGAATATTAAGAAATAGAGGCGAAAGCCTCTTTTTTTATATCCTCAAGTTTCCTGCCCAATTCCGCATCGCGCAATCCAATACCCCAGCGCCGGTTTACCACATCATCCCAGCTCGTCGCCATTTCATGTTTTTTCAAATAGTCTATTTCACCTTGTAAATAAGGAAGGCCGTCCAACAGCACCTCGGTGCCTTGAGGGATAGTCTGACAAAATTTAATGACCCTCGGGGCTAATGACCCATAGGTTTCATATAAATGTCTGCGTGTTTCTAGAGTCAAAATTGCCGAATTAAGAAAAAGGTCCATATCAAAAGTGTCTCCCCCCATAATTGGATGATTTTTAGTCAAACATGGCGATTTGAGGACATGCAAAACTTCCGTTTCTAAAATATCTAAGGTGTCCTCCGCCATGATCCGGTAAGTGGTCCACTTGCCTCCCATAATGCTCACTAATTTACTTCTTCGGTCCACTTCCACCTCATGATCACGAACAAGTGATTTAGTATCTCCTTGCATAGCCGTTTGAAGTTGGACTTGCAATAAGGGTCTTAGGCCAACAAACCCCGCTTTTATATCCGATGGGCTAACTTTTTCAGTCGAAAATCGATTAAAATATTCAAGTAAATAAGTCTTTTCCTCTTCTAAAATGACGGGGTTTTCAGATAATTTATCTGCGTCGTCTGTCGTACCTACCAACACATATCCTCGCCATGGCAATAAAAAGACAACACGTCCATCATCCGTTTTGGGGATCAACAAAGCCGTATCGCCAGGCCAAAATTTCTTCTCTAAAACGATATGAGCACCCCGACTCACTTTCATTCGTTCTTGGAGGTTAGGATTAGCCAGCTTCCTAATTTTATCGGTAAAGGGACCCGTAGCATTAACGACAGCACGAACATTGAATTGAAATTCTTTATTTCCAATTAAATCTTTTCCATGAACTTCCTTGATTTTTAAGCTTTTATGGCTGCATGTAAACGAACTCAGTTCTGTATAATTTATAACGGTGGCACCCAACTTTTCCGCCTCCTGTAAAATCGACAAGGCATACCGAGCGTCATTCATTTGGCCATCGTAATACAAAATGCCGCCTACTATTTTTTTCAAATTTAACGCAGGAACTTCCTTTTGAATTTCTTTTTTATTCAATCCTCGCGAATCCTTCAAATTTGTAGAGCCCGCTATTTTATCATACAACCACATCCCAATCCGATAATATGCGCGGTCAAACCAAGAATAACAAGGAGTCAATAAAGCTAATGGATGTGCCAAATGAGGGGCATTTTGAAGCATGATTTTTCGCTCATGAAGCGCTTTATAGACCATTTTAAATTGTTGCCAATCCAAATTTCTAACGGCTTGCTCCAAATAACGAACGCCTCCATGCACTAATTTAGTTGATTTTGAGGAGGTTTGTGAGGCGAAATCACCTCTTTCAATCACAATGACCTTGTACCCACGAAGCGTTGCATCTAAAGCAACTCCTGCTCCCGTAGCCCCGCCGCCGATCACACAAATATCATATGAGTCGGCTAATTTTTTGAATTGATCTTGGCGGTTGAATGACATCTATTAATTTAATTTCAAATAAATAATAGGCAAATTACTAATATCAGATAAAATAAAACGCAAAAGATTCCATTAATATTGATATAAATGGAAGAGATTTTATAATTTTGCAGTCCTTTGGGTTAGCTAGCAAAAATATCGTAGCTGCTTAAAATTAAAAGAGCGTTAAATTAGATTCCTTAACAGGATTATTATGGCAAAGAAAGAAAAAAAAGATGTAATGGAAATCATTGAAAGTCCAGAAGCGCTTCAGCAAGAAGTTTCTAAAGTGACCGGATTTTTTGAAGAAAATAAATCAACCACATTAGGAGCGGGTATAGTTTTAATCGCTTTAGTTGCTGGATTTTTTGGTTTCCAATGGTATAAAAATTCTCAGGATGTGGAGGGTGAAAAGAAATTATACAAAGCTGTTTATGCATTTGAATCTGATTCGTTGTCTGCAGCCGCGAAAGAAATGGCCAAAATCTCTGATGAATTTGGAGGTAATACACAAAATTTATCTGATTTATATTTGGGAATTACTTTGTTGAAACAAGGCAAATATGACCAAGCCATCGAAAAATTAAAGAACTTCAGTAGTGCAGATTTATTAGTTCAGGCACGAGCATATTCTTTAATTGGAGATGCTTATGCAGAAAAAAAATCTTTTGGTGAAGCTATTGAGTATTATCAAAAAGCGGCTGATTATAAACCAAACAAGTTTTTCACTCCTACCTATTTGTTAAAATTAGCACTTGCTTTTGAAGCAAATAAACAAGGAAAAGAAGCATTAGATGCTTATTCGCAAATCACGGATAAATTCCCTGAATCAGCTGAATCCATACCTGCAAAAAAATACAAAGCGCTTATAGAAAGCTCTATCTCTGAATAAAAAAATATGTAATGATGTTTTAAGGGATAGGAGCAAGCGCTTTTATCCCTTATTATTTTAATCCCAAAAATATGTCATCTGCAAATAAAAATTTAAGTGAATTTCAAACCAATGAATTACCCGAAATTCAACATAAAAAGTTTGCCATTTTAGTTTCTGAATGGAACGTGGAGGTGACTAATGCCTTGTATTCAGGAGCTTATGAAACGCTATTGAAACATGGGGCGCAAGAAAAAAATATTATCACCCAAATAGTCCCCGGAAGTTTTGAATTGACCTTAGGCGCTCAAAAAATGGCTCAAAAACCAGAAGTAGACGCAGTCATTTGTTTAGGATGTGTAATTCAGGGCGAAACAAAGCACTTTGATTTTATTTGTCATGCGGTTGCCCAAGGGATTACAGATGTAAGCATTAAATTTAATAAACCTGTCATTTTTGGTGTATTAACCCCAAATACACAGGAACAAGCGATGGATCGAGCAGGAGGAAAACATGGAAATAAAGGAGATGAAGCGGCTATAACCGCCATAAAAATGTTAGCTTTTTAATTATTACGATATGCAAGTTTGGAAATTTGGAGGAACTTCCGTTGGGAAGCCTGAGAGAATGAAATCGATACGCCAACTGATCACCGAAGATGGCCAACCGAAAGTTGTGGTACTTTCAGCATTATCAGGTACCACCAATGCATTGTTATCCATCACTGAGTCAGTAATTTCAAATAATATCGCTGAAGCGGAAGCTAAGGCCACTTTTTTAAAAGAACATTATCATTCATTTATAAGTGAGCTATATCTGACCGAAAAAGGACAAAGCGCGGGCCAGGAAATAATCAACCGCGAGTTTGATTATATACAAAAGCTGATTGGCACCACGCCATATTCCAACAAAGAAGAAAAGGAAATGGTGGCTTTAGGTGAACTATTGTCGACCCAGATTTTTGAAGCATATCTTCAGGAAGAGGGTGTTGATTCATTGCTTTTGCCGGCCCTTGATTTTATGGTAATCGACGAAGACAATGAGCCCATCATGTGGAAGATTGAAAAAAACATTGCTGAAATATTAGCCCCACATAAAGGAAAACAAATTTTTATCACCCAAGGTTTTATTTGCAGAAACCCAGCTGGGGAAGTTGACAATTTAAAGCGTGGCGGATCCGATTATACCGCATCACTTATTGGCGGAGCCATTCAAGCCGAGGAGGTTCAAATATGGACCGACATCGACGGGATGCATAATAATGACCCTAGAATCGTTAAAAATACATTTCCAATCCGTGAATTGTCTTTTGCCGAAGCGGCGGAACTTGCTTACTTTGGGGCAAAAATTCTTCATCCCAGCACCATTACTCCGGCTAAAATGAAAGGAGTTCCCGTGCGATTAAAAAACACGATGGAGCCCACGGCATTTGGGACGTTGATTTCTGAAAAATCGACTGATATTGAAATTAAAGCCATTGCAGCTAAAGATAATATTACAGCCATTTACATTCATTCCACCCGAATGTTAAATGCTTATGGATTTTTAAAACGCGTGTTTGAAGTGTTTGAAAAATACAAAACACCGGTCGACATGATTACGACTTCCGAAGTTTCTGTTTCTGTGACCATTGACCAAACTACGCATTTAGATGCCATCATGAGCGATTTAAGGGAATTTGCCGAATTAGAAAACCCGGATAAAGACCAAGTAATTATTTGCATCGTGGGGAATTTTTGGGCAGATAAAGAAGGTATTGCCATTAAAGTATTGGATGCTATTAAAAGTATTCCAATCAGAATGATTTCTTATGGTGCATCCGAACATAATATTTCTTTACTTGTAGATGCAAAGCATAAAAATGATGCCTTAAATGCATTAAACGACGGACTTTTTAATAAATAAATTATGCTAACCATTCCTTTCATTCGGGCAAATTCAGAAATCACCATCCAGGGATTGATAAAAAAGCATGTGGCAAATGCATCCGAAATTGTGCATCAATTGATTGCGATGGATGACCAACGCAAAAGTTTGTTGCAACAAGCTGAATCTGCGTTGGAAATATCAAATGCAGCAGCAAAGGAAATAGGTTCACTCATGCAATCGGGCCAAAAAGAATTGGCAGAAGGTAAACGAGCAGAAACAGCCGCTTTAAAAGGTACAATAAAAGAAAAAGAAGAGGCGGCAAAGGCAGCAGAAAAACAAATGCTCGACTTATTGGTCACCCTTCCCAACCTCCCACATAGCTCAGTTCCGGAAGGAAAAACGGCTGAAGAGAATGAAGTAGTTTTAACTTGGGGTTCCTTGCCTAACATGCAAGCAGACGCGCAACCGCATTGGGACTTGATTAAAAAATATGACATCATTGATTTTGATTTAGGCAATAAAATTAC
>JABMMK010000239.1 GCA_013205605.1 Cytophagales bacterium
AATCCGAAGTTTTCCATAAGAATGGCCCTCTGGATAAAAATTCATTGGAGGAGCTATCCGAATATTTTTTCAACCAATTACCTGCTCGGTGATACGTATTTTCCACATAATAAGCATCCGCATCCCAAAGTGTCTGAGCCATTCCGTTTTTAATCAACAAACGAATAATTTCTTCCTCTCCCTTCGAAAGTGCATTAAAACCCACAAAATATATTTTTTTAAACATCTTGGGTAACGCTTTTCCATCGGACAAATGGTCGGCTAATTTTCGGTAAGCCATGCCCCGATAAACGAAACCTTGATCATTTAAGCTTGCGTGCAAACGAATATATACCTCGAGTAAATGATCAAATAATTTAAAATAGGATTTGGTATGTGGGGTGATAAATTTTTCAGGATGATCTTCTCCGTATTCTTTTCCCCATCGCTCGATGGATTTCACTTCAGATAAAAAAGAAAATATTTGGGCTGGATCGACCAAATACATATCTAATGTTTCAAAATCCTTTAACATTAATTGGCCCCAAGAAATAAAACGATCAAAATCAACCTGATCATCCACCTGCTTAAAACAGGCATAAGCCTTCAGCAATAGTTGAATGGGGTCAATTAAAGTAGAATTAGTCATTTGGAGGGCAAACTCCTCAATGGTAAAAAAAGAAGGAGATAGAAAAGGTCTATCTCCTAAAATAGCTAACTCTTTTTTTAAGTAAAGTACCCCACGCTGTGAGGGCATGACAATAGCAATATCTTTTAATTCTTCAATGGGGTGCTCCCCAAAAATATGTGCTGCTGTTTTACCTAAAAATGTATGCATTATAAATTACCCTTTTTCATTTCTTTTACAGCATAATCTACAGCCCGAGCAGTCAATGCCATGTAGGTCAAAGATGGATTTTGGGTAGAGGTGGAAGTCATACTCGCCCCATCACTAACAAAAACATTTTTAACAGCATGCATTTGATTCCATTTATTAAGCATCGAAGTTTTAGGGTCATTTCCCATGCGGCAACCGCCCATTTCATGGATATCTAAACCTGGTGCTTGTTTGGAATCTCGAGAGCGAATATTCGTAAAGCCAGATTTGGTATACATCTCTGTAAATTGCTCGATAAAATCTTTGACCATTTTATCATCATTATCATCATATGACACATCCATGTGCATGATTGGCAAACCATGAGCATCTTTTTTGACGGGATCTAAGGTGATTTTATTGGTTTCCTTGGGAATCGTTTCTCCCATCATGTGAGAACCTGCAGACCAATTAGTCCATTTGGGATTTAAGAGTGAGTTCTTTAAGCTCTCGCCTACAGAATCTCGATCGGTGGTATTCGCACGTCTCGCACTCATTCCAGCCGCATATCCGCGTAAGAAATTCGTTTCTTGTTTATATAAATTGCGGAAGCGTGGGATGTAACCTGAAGTAGGCCGACTACCTTCCGTCTTAAAATCAAAATACCCATCATATTCAGCCGATATTGATGCCCGATAATTATGGAAAGCGACAAACTTACCTAAGACCCCACTATCGTTTCCTAAACCATTTGGGAAGCGATCAGATTTTGAATTCAATAAAATGGCATTTGTATTTAATGCCGCTGCCGTAACAAAAATTACTTTCGAGTAATACTCCACCATTTCGTTGGTATGGGCGTCAATCACACGAACCCCCACAGCCTTCTTCTTTTTCTCATCATAAATAACTGATTCCACAATAGAATCTGGACGCAATGTCAAATTACCTGTTTTGGCTGCCCAAGGTAAAGTGGATGCATTTGAACTAAAATAACCTCCATAAGGGCAACCTCTTTGGCATAAATTACGGCTCAAGCAACGCCCTCTTCCCTGCTGGAGATGTATTTCGCGTGGCTCAGAAATATGGGCACAACGAGCCGAAATAACATGTCGGTCTTTATAATGCTTTTTTAATTCAGATTGAAAATGCTTTTCCACACAAGTCAATTCGTAACCAGGTAAGAAATCGCCATCTGGCAAGGAATCTAATCCATCTTTATTTCCGGAAATACCTGCAAAATATTCCACATGCGAATACCATGGATCAATATCCTTGTAACTGATAGGCCAAGGCGTGGCATATCCATCTCGAGCTGGACCATCAAAATCGAACTGCGACCAACGCTGAGTTTGTCTAGCCCAAAGCAAAGATTTACCACCCACCTGATACCCACGTATCCAATCAAAGGGTTTATCCTGCTCATAGGGATGCTCTTTGTCTTTGACAATAAAGTGTTTCGAATCTTCTTTAAACTGGTAGCATTTACTGGCAATAGGGTTTTCGTCGATCTCCTCTTGGGTTAACCGTCCTCGATGTGGAAATTCCCATGGATTCATTAAGGTAGTTGGATAATCCTCATTATGAGTCACTTTTCTCCCTCGCTCTAAGACCAAAGTCTTAACGCCCTTATCACAAAATTCTTTCGCGGCCCAACCACCGGCTATCCCTGAACCAATTACGATAGCTCCGTATGTGCGCTTTTCTGCGTTATTTAATATATACATGAATTATTTCTTTATTGGGGCACAACCGTTGAAAAACCCGGGAGCCATTTGATAATTTAAATGATTGACCATAATGTATTCGGTGGACATATATCCCTGAATCGTTAGGCCTTTTAAGGTAGCCAAAGTTTTTTGTGCTTCAACCCCATGTTTTCCTTTTTCTAATTGAAATAAAAACTGCTCCTTTTCTGATTCGCTTGCCGTGGATATTTCCTTTTTATTTTCGGTTAAAAATAGTTTAGGAATATTACCCATGACATTTTTGAAACTTTGTTGGGCTTTCACCTCATAACAATCTTTCATCATCGTTTTCACAAAATTGGGGACTCCTAAACTGATGGCACCTGGAATAGAAGATTCGGGGATAATGGCTCCCATGATTAATTCTAAGGTTTGATCTTCGGCAAGGGTAAAATTAAAATGAGTAGGAGAAATAGATTTTGCATCATAAAATGCAACGGTTCCAAGGGTAGCCAAAGCCATTCCTTTTACCCACTCTCGACGTGTAATTTGAGACATATTTTAACAGGTTTTTGTAAAGCACAAACTTATTAAATATTCACTGTTTCTGTATGCTGATTGGGTATTATTTAATCAAACAAAAGCCATTTAACTCCATAGCCAAAAACATTACCCATCGCAGGATGCAAATAGGCAGCGTAATAGTTAGTGGTTAAAAGTCCTTGGGTGACATTGGACATTTTGAAAAATAATCGAACCCGATTAATTCGAAGATTGACATAGGCATCTGCTTGGACAAATGCAGGAAGCTGAAAATAGTCTTGAAGGTGATATTGTTGGAATACCGGCATATAAGCATCTGCATAATAAGC
>JABMMK010000240.1 GCA_013205605.1 Cytophagales bacterium
GAAAGTGGTTTTGGCAACTTATCGCACTTCAATAAACAGTTTAAGCAATGGATGAAAGTGCCGCCATTGCAATATCGAAAAATGACTCAGGAGTGGGTGTGATGAATTAAGCTGAGGGGTAGTAAAAGGAGACAGCTTTGAAAATAAAAATTAATGTTAGATCTTATTTGTAAAAAGTTCTCATTTCCGCAAACCATTTTTCCCAAGTTATCCTCATGTTTTTTACAATCTCAGGCTTCAAAGCAGCAAGATTAGTTGTTTCATTTTGGTCCTTCAAAAGTTGATACAATTCCCATTCACTCCCATTTGTTTTCATGACCAGTTTCCACCCATCTTTTATATAAGCTTTCCCTTTGGCATGCTCAAAGAATATACCATCCCTCCCTATTTCACTTTTGTTTTTTATGATTGGCAAAAAACTTTCTCCATCTAGGGATGTCAGTTTATTTTCCTGATAAGTCTTAGGATATTTTAAATTATTTATATGCATAATTGTTGGAAATATATCTGATACATGTCCCAAAGCGTTAGAGGTTGTTCCTTTTTTTCTTTTCAAACCATTCGGCCAATGAATGATCATGGGAGTATGTAAACCACCTTCAAAACTTTCCATCTTCCAATAACGATAAGGTGTATTAGCAGCATTAGCCCAATTTTGTCCAATGCCCGTATAAGATATTTGACTTCCAATATTTCCAATAGTCACTTTATTATCATATTGTAAATCTGTCCCTTCTCGGGTTTGTGAAGGCCGGTCATAACCAGGATTTAAGGGGATTTCAGGCGATGCTCCATTATCAGCTAAAAACAAAATCAAGGTATTATCAAGTGTTTTTGTCTCCTCAAGTTTTTTAATAATCTGACCTACCCCTAAATCAAGTCGACTGACCATCGCAGCATGAACAGCCATTTTTCTTACCTGTTTTTCTTTTTCTTGGGGACTTAAATTATCCCATTTCCCACGATTCCCCATGACGTCAATAAATGAGGTCGTTGATGTATTTATTAAATCTAAACGAATCATTTTCTCATAGCGTTTCGTATGTAATTCATCCCAACCCATTTTATAGGTATCTAAATATTTTAAAATATCTTCTTCCCTCGCCTGAATGGGCCAATGTGGAGCTGTATGTGCTACGTATAAAAAATAGGGGCGATGCTGATCAGTGAAATTTGTAATAAACTCAATTGATTTTTTATTAATCGCATCCGTTATATAATAATCCTTTGGTACTTCCTTAATTATTTTGTCACCCTCAACTAATGAGAAAGGATCAAAATAATTCACAACTCCCCAAATAATTCCATAAAACTTCTGAAATCCACGATTGATAGGATAACTTTCCTTTGATGCAAAATCCACATCTTTGTATGCTTGGTGGTTAAGCCATGTCAACTGCTCCTCTTTGGTAGATTGTTGTAAATCATCACTTAGATGCCATTTTCCAACCATGCCTGTTTGATACCCATTCTCTTTTAGTAGTTCTGCTATCGTTATACCATTTTTTGTTAATGAATTGCCATTACTTGCTAAGCCTACTTTATGTGCATACTGACCAGTTAGTAAACTTGCCCTAGTAGGTGAACATCTTGCATTATTGTAAAAATTAGTCATCCGTAAACCACCTTTGGATAGGCGATCAAGATTAGATGTGCTGATTTCCCCTCCAAAACAACCAATATCCGAATATCCTAAATCATCAGCCATGATAATGATTATATTAGGCTTTACCATCATTTTATTTTGTGCTTTCAAACTGATTGCCCAAAATAAAATGATGGCTAATGAAATAAATCGCTTTCCCATAACTCTGTTTTAAAATTGACTAATAGAAATTTTTATTTTATTAGTCCATCCAATAATTTTTTCAAAACCCAATATTCAGAGTAGAATTGATTTATTATGGACCCTTACTAACGATCCAGTAGAAACGTTAGATATTCCCTATTTAAAATACCACTCTGAAAATATTTTAAGCTACATAGATCGAGTAACTATAGAAAAAATATAATTCTAGCTTTTACCTAAACATTGTTTTGTAAAAACTTAATCCATCTTTAGCTAATATATCAGAGCTTTCCGCTAAAGGCCTCCAAATAGATGCGGCTTTTGCTAACTCAGCTGAAGGAGCTCCAAAAGTTTCAATGACCATTGCCCCTTCATAATCAATATCAATTAGCGCTTGCTTAATTCCAAGCCAATCAACACTACCGGTTCCAGGCGTTCCCCTATCATTCTCATTACCTTGAATGTGACACAATAAATCTTTCCCAATTTTTCTTATCGCCAAAGGAACATTTTTCTCTTCAATATTATTGTGAAA
>JABMMK010000241.1 GCA_013205605.1 Cytophagales bacterium
CCAAACAAAAGGCTATCGGGCAATGAAGGCAAGATTTTTTTAGTAAAAACGAATCCCTTTCCATACCAAATCATATCACTCAATAAGGTATGATCTTCCGAATCTTGCTGGTTGAAAAACGCGGAATATTGCAATACGATTTGTCCTACCAATGCCTTTGGTTCTAATCTGCGCAACTGATATTCATACACATTGGGAGGGCTATACTTTCCCTTTTTCCCCATAAAAAAATCTAAGCCCACGACGATCAACGTGTCAGTTACATATAGATGTTGGACTGCAAACTCACTCCCAATTCCACCAAATCCAGAAAAAACGGTTCGTATTTTGGGAACTTTTGTTTGAGGAAATTGATTGTGGATTTCTTGAAATGCAGCTTGTAAATCAATTTCTAATTGATTCCCACCATAAAATTCAGGTTTTTGGCTTTGCTCATAAAAGCTCTTTAATTCCGGATTTTGGAATAACGCAAATATATCTTTGGCTAGAAATGGAATTTTTTCGGAGACACAACGAAAATAACCGACCGTGATTTCCGGATTTTTTTTCAAAAGACTGTCAATCTCCTTGATGCTTTTTGCTTCAGCAAACAATCGGTCAAATCGCATGAAATCCAATTGGATTTTCGGCAATTCGGATTCTTTTTGCTTCTTAGGCCCACAAGCCGCAAAGGTTAAAATCGTAAAAAGGAGCAATAAATATGGTCTCATTAATTAAATCTAGCTAAAATCTCCCTCAGCGATTTTATTTTATTTTCGGTATCCGATAATTTCTGTTTTTCACGTTCGACCAAATCAGGTTTGGCATTTTGAACAAACTTCTCATTGGCCAGTTTTGCTTCGACCGACTTTTTAAACCCTTCCAAATACACTAATTCCTTTTCAGATTCTTCTTTTAATTCCTCTTGATTTTCCTCTTTTTGCAAAGGCACAAAAAATTGATCAGAGTGGACTACAAATGTCTGGGCCTCTGGATTCGCTTGGTCTATATACACAATGGATTCTAAGTTGGCCAATTTGGAAAGAATCGCTTTTAAATGGTCATAGGATGAGTGATCGCCTGTTTTTATTTCCAGTGATAAGGCTAATTTTGGAGATAATTGCTTTGAATTTCGAATCTCCCTGATTTTAGTCACCACCTCAAAAACCGTATCAAATTGCTGGATTAATGCAGCATTAATTTTGGTCGATTTTGGGAATTGCGCTTTACAGATACTTGAATTGGCTTCACGCTCATCGATGGCCTGCCAAATTTCCTCCGTGATAAATGGCATATACGGATGGAGCAGTCTCATTAATTGGTCAAAAATTTGGAATGCATCCTTTAATGTATCGGCATGAATTGGGGTCTGATACGCAGGCTTAATGATTTCTAAATACTTGCCACAAAAATCATCCCATACCAAATTATAAATACTTAAAAGCGCATCCGAAATTCTGAATTTGCTGAAATGATCTTGAACTTCATCTATGGTCAAAGAAATTCGGGTCGACAACCATTCCGTCGCAAGCAAATGCTCAGGTAGGGATTTTCCTTCGACAACATCTAAGCCTTTTAAAAGTCGGAATGCATTCCAAATCTTATTTGAAAAATTACGTCCTTGTTCACAAAGTTTTTCGTCAAACAACAAATCATTGCCAGCAGGTGCTGAGAATAAAAGACCTGAACGGACGCCATCAGCACCAAATCGTTCAATTAATTCTAAAGGATCTGGGGAATTACCTAAGGATTTTGACATCTTTCGCCCTTGTTTATCCCGGACAATTCCAGTTAAATACACATTTTTGAAAGGTAATTCGCCTCGCCATTCATAGCCCGCCATAATCATTCTAGCTACCCAGAAAAACAGGATATCGGGCCCTGTGACTAAATCATTAGTTGGGTAGTAATAGTTAATCTCTTCATTATCAGGATTTTCTATTCCGTCAAAAACTGAGATCGGCCATAACCATGAAGAAAACCAAGTATCCAATACGTCAGGATCTTGTGTTAAATCATCCTCAACTAAAGCATATAACTGATATTTATCGCGTGCGATTCGCAATGCTTCCTTTTTGTCTTTTGCCACGATCAAGGTTCCGTCCTCCATGTAGAAGGCGGGAATTTGTTGGCCCCACCACAACTGCCTTGATATACACCAGTCATGTACATTTTCCATCCAAGAGCGGTAGGTATTTTTGAATTTCGCCGGATGTAATTGTATGTCATCATTCATGACATGCTCCAAAGCTGGTTTGGCTAAGTCCTCCATTTTCAAAAACCATTGCAAGGATAGTTTGGGCTCGATTACCGCGCCGGTTCTTTCCGAGGTGCCGACAGTCGATTTATATTCATCTGTTTTAACCAAAAATCCTTCTTCTGTCAATTGCTTGACAATTCTTTTACGAGCTTCGAAACGATCTAATCCTACAAATAAAACGGCTTTTTCGTTTAATGTACCATCGTCATTGAGCAAGTCAATCACAGGTAATTTATGTTTGATCCCCAACTCATAATC
>JABMMK010000242.1 GCA_013205605.1 Cytophagales bacterium
AATACACTTTTAATGTATGGGTCCTGGGTTCGAATCCCAGCGGGATCACTTGATTTTCAAATCAAAAAAAAATAGCAAGAATTTTTCTTGCTATTTTTTTATTAAATGGCTTTATAATGACCATTTATTCTACTTTATCTCATTTTTGTTTGACCGGTCCAGCTTCCACCATACGTGTCATCAGAGAGGAACCAAATCCCAATAAATTCACTGAAATTCGAATTGAAAATTGCTGTGAGTTTTCCACGAATATTTTTAGGCTCAATCCAGTCACAGGATAATTTATTCCCATCTAGTCTACAATTCGTTAATTTACCTTTGTTGATGTCATAGGTATACTCTCCTATAATTTTATTGTTTTCTATTTCAAAGTCTGTAATTACCTGACGTAATTCTCCTTCAATACTTATTTTACCATTATAGAATCCCATATTAATTTGAGATTGGGCATGGGCCATTGAACAAATCAGAACAAAAGCGAAAGTTTTTAAAAGTTTAGTAAGCATATGTTTTAAAATTTAAATGTGTTTTTTACAAGGATTATTTTAAGAGTTTTAAATTTTTATTTGATCGAAAGAAATTTTTGTTGGCTTTCATCTGACATAAATCCTTCTTCCATCCGCTTTTTGATCCATTTCTCATTTTCGAATTGATCATACATTTCAGTTGCAAAAACTTTTTTGTTGACCAAATCTATTTTTAGTTCTAAAGTCGAACCTTCTTCGCTCGAAGGGGCAAAATATATTGAATTTGCATCTTTTTTTGTTTCAATTAGATTAACCGTTACTGTAGTTCCTCCTCGCAATCTTGATTTTTGAGTAAAAGTCCAATTTTTACCACTGCTTTGCTCTAATGTAAAAATAGTTCCTGCGAATGTATGTTCCCACTTAATCAAGGATACATTTATGGGCGTTATTTTGGGATCTATTAGATCTTCATTGGTTGAAACGGTCTCTGAATCGTCAGCACTTTCAATCGTAATGGTGGTTTCGGTTGATTCAACATATTGTTTTGCGTCATTAAGCGAATAGGCAATGGCTGAAAGATTAGCTACATCTATGACAATTTTCACACCTAATTCTTTTTGTTCCAACGTCAATACACTAGCATTTGCTGCCATTTCATTTAATTCAATTCTAGTTTCACCTCCATTATTTTCTGTTTGGATAAATACCCAGATTTTAGCATCCGTTTTTTTTATTTCAAGTTTGTCCTTATTTAGTTTTCCCTTGATGGAAGTAACTTTATTCGCAGTGATTTGAGCAAATGAATTAAAACCTATAAGAAGGGCCAACAACAGGATTGCTATATTTTTCATTGTCTTTATATTTAGTTTAAACAATTGATTCTCCAAACGATTTTTTGGTTTATTATTCATAAAAAAAACCAGACTAAATGTTAAATATTTTAAGCATAAACCTATCAAATGCCTAAATATTTAATTAATCTGGTTTTTATATCAATCAGTCGAAATATTTACTTTTTGGGCCTAGGCTTAGTAGGAGTTTTCGTCTGAATCTTAGGTGAAAACGTTAAGCCTATCTCACTTTTAAATTGGGGACCTTCCCATACGTGATCATCATATATAAAGTTTAATGCCCAAGTAAGAGCTAAATCTTTACCTAACTTGAACCTAACTAAATTCCGCATATTGATAAATATATTTTCTGGATTATGCAAGTAGTCAGAAAAAAAATCCCAGTTACCTGTATAAGAAATACTTTTAGATAAGTCCTTTATAATAGTTGCATTAACTAAAAATCCAAATTCTCTATATTCTGTTTCATCATAAAATATTTTTTCTTTCTGTTTTAATTGATTGTATTCTTCCCCCATCCCGATTACATATATCGTTTTTTTCGTAAAAGGAGATCCAAAAATGGAAAGACTACCGGGGTTATTTCTATAATTTATACCAGGACCGAATTCAATAGATCCTGGTTCCATAAAACCTTTAGTTACATTTCCTTTAGCATCTGCTCTTTCCAAAAAGGTGGTATTTATATTTAATAAGGCAGAATATGAAAACTTTGATTTTTTGGAAATTCGATAACTTACTTTAGTTAAAAAATTCAACTTGTCTCCGGCATAAGTACCTGGATCTATTTCTCCCTTCTGCAAATATGAAATCCCTGTTTCAAATTGATTCTCCCAACGAAACTTACGATTCCTATTTTGATAATACAAAAATAATTGAGCCTGCGCATTAAAGCTATGCTGATCATCTTCTGCCTCAATCCAATCAAATTTATCCTGCGCATTCCCTCCTAACGTAATCCATTGAGCTGAAAGCCAAGTC
>JABMMK010000243.1 GCA_013205605.1 Cytophagales bacterium
CAAAACCAAGTCGTTTGCTTGAATTTGAAATAATGAGGATAAGCCATTTTGTAGGGCTTCAATTAATTGTTTTTGTACTAATAACATAATAAAATAATTGGATTTAATGATCCCCAATAAGCAACAAAGGTAGCCAATTTGGATCAAATATTGCGATTTGACTTAATAAATGAGGAATTAAATCTTACCTTTGTGCACATTATGTTTAATCTATATGCAGATGCGGTTGCCTCTTTAAAGTCCGGAGGTGTAATTTTATATCCAAGTGACACCATTTGGGGTTTGGGCTGTGATGCCCGTATGGATGCCTCGATTGAGAAACTATTTGATATAAAAAATCGACCAGAAAATAAGGGATTGATTTTGTTGATTTCTAAAATTGAGCAATTAAGTGAATATGTGGAGCAGGTGCCAGAAATTGCTTGGGATTTAGCTGAGTTCGCTGAAGATCCATTGACCATTATATATCCTAAAGGCAAAAACGTCAGTAAGTATATGTTAGGCCCTGATGGCAGCATCGCAATCCGATTATTGAAAGATGAATTTTGCAAAGGTATGGTGTATCGCTATCAGCGAGGAATTGTTTCCACTTCAGCCAATATTTCGGGAGCTCCATCGCCGACTGATTTTGCTAGTATTTCTGAAACGATCAAATCGCAGGTGGATTACATTTTAAAACCAGAAAATTCGGATAAAAAGGGAGGGTTAAAATCTTCTAAAATAATTAAATTGGGATTAGGTGGTGAGTATACGATGATAAGATCTTGATGAAATCCGGCATAGAAATTATTGAAAATTCAATTTTCAAGATCATTGGGGAAGCCTCAGATTTCTTGGGCTTAGAAACCTATGTGGTGGGAGGTTTTGTCCGAGATAGCTTATTGGCTCGTGAATGTAAGGATATTGATATCGTTTGTTTGGGTTCAGGAATCGGATTAGCCGAAGAAGTGGCGAAGCGATTTAATTTGTCGGAGCAATCGGTATCTATTTTTAAGAATTTTGGTACGGCCATGTTGAAAGTGGACGACTGGGATTTGGAATTTGTGGGGGCGAGGAAGGAATCGTACCAGCGGGATTCTCGGAAGCCTTTGGTTTTGGAGGGTAGTTTGGAGGATGATCAAAATAGACGAGATTTTACGATTAATGCATTAGCAGTTTCGATCAATAAAGACACTTGGGGTACCTTATTGGATCCATTTGGAGGAATTGATGATTTACAAGCTAAAATAATTAGAACTCCTTTAGAGCCTGGAATTACTTTTTCGGATGATCCATTGCGCATGATGCGTGCGGTTCGTTTTGCAACCCAGTTGGGCTTTGACATTTTCCCAGAAACCTTTGAAGCATTGACTACAGAGAAAGACCGATTGTCGATTATTTCGATGGAGCGTATTTCGGAGGAGTTGAATAAAATCATACTTTCAGATCGTCCTTCGTATGGATTTTTGTTATTAGATGCATGCCAAATTTTACCCATTATTTTCCCAGAATTCATGAAGTTGAAGGGTGTGGATACGGAAGAAGGGAAGGGGCACAAGGATAATTTTTATCATACGTTACAGGTGCTTGATAATATTTCAAAAAACACAAATGATCTTTGGTGGCGTTGGGCGGCTATTTTGCATGATATTGCAAAGCCTCAGACCAAGAAGTTTGTGCAGCATAAAGGGTGGACTTTTCATGGCCATGAGGAAATGGGAGCTAGGCAGGTTCCTACTATTTTCAAAAGGTTCAAATTGCCTTTAAACGAGAAGATGAAATTGGTGCAGAAATTAGTCCGTTTACATCTCCGTCCTATTGCCTTATCCAAAGAAGAGATTACAGACTCAGCTTTAAGGAGATTGCTTTTTGAGGCGGGGGACGAATTGGAAGCTTTAATGACTTTATGTAGGGCTGATATTACTTCTAAAAATGGGGATAAGGTAAAAAAATATTTACGGAATTTTGATACGGTGGAAGATAAGTTGAGAGAGGTAGAAGCCAGTGATTCGTTGCGTAGTTTTCAACCTGTTTTTTCTGGAGAGGTGATAATGGATGTATTTGATATGGGTCCTGGAAAGGAAGTGGGCCTGATTAAAATCGCCATTCGTGAAGCTATTTTAGATGGCTTGATCCGGAATGATTTTGCTTCGGGTTGGGACTTTATGATTTCGGAGGGACTGAAATTGGGTTTGAAACCAGCGAAAGGCTTGGATCAAATGATCAGTTGATTTGAGGATTTTATTCATTAAATTATATTAATTTAGCTTATAACCATTAATATAATAACATGAATCAAATCCTTCAAAATATTCGGAAATTGAGAATTTCTAAAGAAATTTCTCAAGAGGCGATTGCCAACTCACTAAAAATGACTCAAAGTGCATATGCAAAATTAGAAAGAGGTCAAACAAAATTAAGTCTTGAAAGATATTTATTGATTTCGGTATATTTTGATGTGGACAAGTCGGTGTTGCTTCAAGATGATATTCAAATCTGATTTCAAATCATTAAGTCTTGATGCTGTAATTGCCATAAGCTATTGTATTCGCCTTTTAAGGTAATTAATTCTTGGTGGGTGCCAACTTCCTGAACTTGCCCTCTTTTAAGGAAAACAATTCGGTCAACAGATTTTATTGTACTAAGTCGATGTGCAATAATGACAATTGTTTTAAATTGTTTTTTATAGGATTCGATGAATTTCTTGATGGGCAATTCCGAATTTGAATCTAATGAGGATGTGGCTTCGTCTAATAATAGAATTTCAGGTTTTTTGTAAATAGCTCTGGCAAAAGCTATTCTTTGTTTTTGACCTCCTGATAATAATGTTCCATTTTCGCCAATTTCAGTATTGTAGCTGTTGGGTAGTCTTTCTATAAATTCATTAATTTCAAGTTTACTACATATATCTAAGATTCTTTTAATGTCAGGATTGGGATCTCCTAGTGCAATATTTTCAATAATGTTCCCGGAGAATAATTGTAAATCTTGGGAAATTACTCCCACCATTGATCTCAAATCTTTTACATTTATATCATTCATATTGTAATGACCAATAAAAATACTCCCTTCTTTTATCGGATATAACTGTTGGAATAAAGAAAATATGGTTGTTTTGCCGCAACCGCTTTCACCGACTAGTGCCGTAACTTGGTTTTTGTAAATAGTTAAATTGAAATCGACAAATAATTTTGCCTTATTTCCATAGCTGAAAGTAACATGTTGGAATTGAATGTCACCCAAATCAGATTTTTGTAAAGTTAACTTGTCTTGATTTGTGCTTTCGATTTCTAAATCCATGATTTCAAAAAGTCTATCACTAGCTATTAACGCATTTTGAATGGATTTATTTGCCCCAATGAGCATGGAGACAGGGCCTGTAAAAAAACCGATTAATGCATAAAATGAAAATAATTCACCGGGTGAAAGCATTCCATCAATTACATAGTAAGATCCAAACCATAATATAATGATAGTTAATATGGACGATAGGTATTGGCTTGATGCAGATGCGAATAAGCTATTTAATCCTGATTTAAAACCTGTAAATAATAATTTTATAAATCTGTTCTCTATTTGTGTGTTTGAAAATTCTTCAATTCCAAATTCCTTTATTGTCTTAGCATGATTGATGGATTCAACTAACTGTGTTTCCAACTTTGCGGAAACTTCCATTATTTTTCGTTCATTTATTTTATTTAAATAATTCATAGAAAAATAAATGCCCGTATATATGGGTATGATGAATGAAATAATCAATGCAAGTTTCCAATAATAGGTAAACATTAACGTAACAGTAAACAAGATGACTAATGAATTCACTAAAATTTCCAATGCAGTTTCATTGATAAAGTTTCTTATTTTAACAGCATCATTTATTCTAGAAATTATTTCACCAATTCGCATGGTATCAAAAAATCTTTGAGGCAAATTCATTATGTGCGTATAATATCCAAGGATTAATTGGGCATCAATTAACTGGCCGGTTTTCATGACTAATACCGTTTTTTTAGCTCCAATTATGGCTTGAATACTTATTAAAAAGATCATTAGGGTACTCATCAAATTCAATAAATTTTTATTTCCATTGATTAAAACATGATCTGTTATCTTTTGAATATAAACAGGAATTGATAGTCCCAATATTGTATATAATAATGCCCCGAAGATGGATTGAAACAAAATTGACTTATGAGGTTTAATCAATGAATAGTATCGGTTTATATTTGATTGTTTGAAATTTGAAGGAGAAAAATTACTTTTAGGTGCAATTAAAATTAAGGCACTTGACCAATTAGTTTCAAACTCCTTTAAACTTAATTGAATTAGGTAGCCCAAGCTGGGATCCATTATAGTTAGAAATTTTTTTTTCACTTTGTAAATTACCACAAAGTGTTGTAAGCGATTTTCATATATCATGTGTGCAATAGATGGCAAAGGGATTTTGTCAATTGCTTCAATACTAGCTTTTACGCCTTTTGCATGAAAGCCCATTTTATCTAAGGCGTCAATTAGTCCTATTACATTTGCTCCATTTTTATCTGTTTCCGACCATTGTCTAATTTTTGTAATGGGTACATATATCTTATGGAAATTCCCTATTGATGAAATACATGCAGCGCCGCAATCCATTATATCATGTTGTTTTACTTCAATGGAATTCATTTTATGTGGTTTTTAATTTATTTGGATTAATCCAATCATCTACTCGGTCAAATAATAGGTCAATGATCATTCTTTTAACCAAAAAGAAATTTCCAGTTAAAGTCATTCCTTTTATTATCTTTCCTTTTACTCCATTTTGCAACATCAAATCTTGTTGAGAGTACGCACATCTTACCACGAATACCATTTCATTATTGATTATTCTAGGGTTTTTGTCAATTTCTATCACATAGCCACTGAGTGAACCCCATTGATTATGATTGAAAGTATCCAAATTGAATTTTACTAATTGGCTTGTTTTTATATATCCAATATTTTTAGGGGAAATGACACACTCAATAATTAGATTTTCATTAGGTGATATTTGAGCCATTACCTGTCCATTCAATAAATTAGAATTTTCTGTAAGTCCTATGGAATTGATAATATGGCCAGTTATTGGCGCTTTTATAAAATAATTATTTTTTTCAAGTGTAATTTTATCTATCTCATTCGAAATGTTTATTATCTCTTTAGAAATTTCTTTAATATCAAATTGCCAACGGGTTAAATTATCTTTAATGAACCCTTTGGATACTTCTTTGGCTATTTCATTTTCAAATTTTGATCTTTCATATTCGATCAGTGGGATAGCATTTTCTTGAAAAAGAAATTGGTCTCGATTGAATTTTAATTGGGCCTGATCTGATTTTAGTTCTAATTCTTTGAAATGAGTTATATATCGATAATAATCTTCTTGAATGCTTACATTCACTAAACTTGAATTTTTTAATTGAACCACTTGAGTCAAATCTGCTAAAATTGATTTTTTTAGTTTTAATTCTTTTTCTAATCTGTTTTTTTCATTTTTATTTTCTTTTGAATCCAATATTAATAAGGTGTCATTTTTGTTAACGGCTAGGTTTGGTACAACTTTTTGATAAATAATTCGACCAGATTGTAACGATGTTATAGGGATATTTTCTCCGCTACTACGGATAATTCCACGACTTTGTATGCTTATGTCAATGTTTGTTAAACATGTGATAGTTAATAGAATTGCTATTAGTGGCAAAGAAATGCTATAAATTGTCAAAAACTGACTATTGTTTTTGGCATATAGATTTTCAATCGTATGTTCAAAATCATCGGTTTTAATTTTCACAACTTTTATAGATTTAGTTTTTTAAATTTTTTTGATAGATTTCTATCATACTTTTAATTTTCAGACTGACTGATTCAATCGATGAATTAATCAAATCAGGTAGAGTTTCTTCTAATTTTTGATCATGTACTTTCAAATTGATTCTAATTTTTTGAATTCGTAAATGTCCATTAATTTCAATTTCAAATATTCCTTCTGGATCTTGATGTACTTCTATGATGTCGTTTTTTATGTCTTGAATCATTTTTTGAAATTCTTGTATTTTAGCTACATTCATTTTATTTAGGTTTAAAATAGTTTAATGGAAAAGTTTAGATTGCTCACTGCTAGATTAGAGATGTTTGAAGTCAGTATGCGGTTTTGGCCTAAGAATATTGATCTAGTAGGATCTTTGATTAACAAACTATTGGACTCTTTGCTCGCATAATTGTATCTTAATTCAAAATTCAAATGCTTTTTTCTTGATATTTCATAAGAATACCCAAAGGCAATGGATAGCAGAGGAATACCTTTGCTGACAATAAGTTGAATGGGTTCTTCTTTTAAATTCATCAATTTATATTGTGCCGATGTAAAAGATTGTAGTCCTTGTATAGGAATTTTTTCTACAATTATCCCAAATTGTGGGCTTACATAAATTCCAAATGGTCTTTTATTTTGATGATAGATTTTTTCAAATTTTAAGCCCAGTCCTGTATAATGTATTTGACGACCCCCTAATCCAAAATTGGTTGATCCATCATAAAATACCTTAATAGCCTTGCCAACTTTTATTTCGTAGCTGAAGCCAATTAGAATTGGATTAATGGTTTTTTTTTGAATCTGATAGCTATTGTCTAATTGCCATTTGCTTTCAGTAAATCTTAAGTCAAAAGAATTAGAGGAAGAATTTAAAGGAGCAATAGAAAGCGTTTTGCCTATGCTAATATGATAGTACCAAAATTTAACAAAACGATTTAATTGTTTGGAAGTAACTGGTTTACCATCATCATGTTGTGTACTATCTTTTAATGCCAGTTTTTTCTGGGCTTTAAAATATAGAACATCATCTTTTTGAATATTATTTGCATAATCTATATCAAAATTGACCAGTGTATCAATTTTGTCAATTTGAATTTCTAATTTCAATATTTCGAATGCTTCTTTTTGTGAGGTCCAACTTCTACTTTTATGCTCATGGTTTAATGATTTAAAATACCATTTATTGCCAAATTCTTTGTAATTAATTTTCCATTTTGATTGGTGCAAAATAGCCCATAAACTGTTCGAGTTTATCGCTTCAATCTGCAAGGTTATGATGGCAAATGTGACTTTATCTATCATCAGATAACTTTCGTACGAGTTCTCTCGATTTTTTTTAGGCGAAAATGATATTTTGTATGTTGGCCTATTTTCATGCATAATTTCTTCTACGATAAATCGGAATCTTTTTAATTTTGTTGAATCTAATATTGCATATGAATTGTTTGAAAAATTAAAGAATTCAATTGCTCGACCGGTCGCTCCCCAAATAACAAAATTGGATGAATCTACTTTTTTAAACTCTTCCATATTTAAATTATTCAACTCTATTTTAATTTTATCATCAGACGAGAATTTTGGCATGATGGATTTTAATTCTGAGGTCAAATGGTATATTTTGTTTTGATTTTGATCCTCCAATGTTTCACTTTGGCTTCCAAACATCGCATATGGTTTATTCGCATAATTGATTTTGAACTTTCGTATGACTTTTTTAATTATTTCCTCTGCTCCATTGGTGATTTTAACTTCATCCAATTGGTTTTCCATGGATTCCATCTCGATAATCAGATTGTCTTTAATGCTTTTTAGATTAATTTCTTGAGTCCTATACCCGATGAATGAAATTTTCAGTTGATTGTTTTTCTGTTGGTCAATCTCTCTAATGTTAATTTTAAAAGAACCATCATTTGAGCTAATAACACCGCGGTAACCTAGTTTAATACTGGCAAAGATTAGGGGTTCTTTGGTTATTCGATCTACAATTCTTCCATGAATTAGCTGACCATAAAATGAATTTGGTATCAGCAGAATAATAAAATAAAAGCAAGTAAAGAGATAATTTTTCAAGGGCTAGGTTTAATAAGTGGTAAGTAAAGACTATAAGAATGCATGCTATTCTTATAGTCTTAAGTTTATAATACTACTTGGGCAGACTTTGTATTTGTTATGGTATCTTTTACAACACTCCAGGCCCAATTGAAGCCCGCGCTAAAACCAAGTTTGAAATCGGACCACCAATTCCCACCTGTGATGTCAAGCATTTCTTCTTGATTCATTTCACGCCAATGCATACTACTTTCGATTGTATTTTTCATTTTATTTTTTTTAAAAAATTTAAATAATTGCCATTAATGCTGCGCCTGGGCCAACTACAGTTATGAGTGCAATGACTGTGGCTACGACCGTTGCAATTCCTAATATGATTCCTAGCGTATACCAAAATCCACCTCCTTCTACACTCATTAACTCTTCAAATGTTAGCTCTTGAGCTTGCATTTGCTTTAAATCAAATATGTGATTTTCCATTTTTACATTATTTTAAAAGGTTAAAATATTTATTTTTTGTCTTCGCGATGACTTTGTAAATGTAGATGGTGAAGATAATTTGTCTCATTCTTAAATGGACTAATTTATTCAATAATGGACTATTTTTGATCGAATAACTGATCATTTTTGC
>JABMMK010000244.1 GCA_013205605.1 Cytophagales bacterium
CGGTTGTTTAAGGCATTAAAAATGGGAATACCATTCACCGCCAGAGCTACGGCTCCTTTCATGAAATTTGTTTTTGTGCTAACAGGAGTGGCGGCATAAACAGGTGCCAGAGGAATAGACCAATGATTTGTCCCAGTATAGGGTTGGGATATGGGTACTTGCTGCTGCCAACTTGTAATCCCTACCATCATGTTATGCGCTGGAATTCCATTCGAGGAAACATAAAAATACGTATCATCCCATTTGGTCGCCAACGAAGCAGACTTATAAGGAGCGAATGCAGAATCAATAAATGAAGTACTCGTTTTGCTTATTGAAGTACTTGGCGTTACGGTAGTCCCGCCCGTATTTGTACCTGTTGTTCCTGCAGGCGTAACATCTGAAGATGACTTACAAGCCAATATAAATAATCCTAAGCAAAAGCTATACAGAGCAACTCGTTGTAATGGCAGAAAATAGGCTTGATTTTTTAGTTTTTTGCTGAGCAACAATAGGATCAAAATGAACATTAGAAAATAACTAAATGACCTAATATCAATCATTTCAAAAAATGAAACTTGATTATTTATGATATTTCTTTGGGTGTATTGTTGATGAATCTCAGCGTATTTTTTAATTTTGAATTGGGCCAATGTAAGGTCATTTTTTACCAAAATGGCGATGGGGATTTTAACTAAATTTCCACCGTTTTGCTCCAATACAATTTCACTTTTAGTTGAATAAAGAAAGTTCCCTGATACATTTTGGCCATTCTTTAAATGCCACACTTTTAAAAACTTTCCTTCAGAAAAATGCCCTCCTTCGTGAGCATGAAGCTTCAAGGACAAGATTAAGAGTATTATAAATAGATTATTTAAATGAAGTAGGTTTCTCATTATTCAAAATTACATTTTCTATTTATATAGGTAAAGGAAAATAAAAAAAATAATCATCCAAATAGAAAAATTAATATCATTTTGTCTATTAAAGAGCTAAACATGATGTTGAATTATTGCGCAAATTTAAATTGGCAAAAACTCTTCAAGAATTCGAAACAAAGTAGCTTATTGAATCGAACCCACAAATTTCAATAATTCGTCCGCGATTTTCCCAGGTATTTCTTCCATGGGAACATGCCCTACATTGGGAAAAATC
Organism: Cytophagales bacterium; assembly: GCA_013205605.1. GTDB lineage: Bacteria > Bacteroidota > Bacteroidia > Cytophagales > Spirosomataceae > Aquirufa. Next base: position 1,135 of record JABMMK010000244.1, read on the forward strand.
ACCTTCTTACTTCCTTGAATATCTTGATTAAATCGGTCGGCATTACCTACATCTATCACGTGATCAAATTCCCCCCATAAAATCAACGTAGGGGTTTTTACTTCTCTGGTCTTCCCTAATGGCTTTCCAAAACTTCCTTTAAAAATCTCAAGTGCCGCAGCCCGATTTCCTTCTCTGACTACAATATCATGAAAACGTTCCACCTGAGCATCTGTGACTAAATTTTTATCAAAATAAATGGTTTCTAAACTCTTTCTAACCAATGCTTTTGGCGTAAAATACAGCAATAAATTATTAATGACGGGTGTAGATGCAATCAAAAACCCTAAGCTTCCCTTCTCTTTGGTTTGGGGGTAACCTGCAGCGTCAATTAAAACTAGTTTATCCAATCGGCCAGGGTGCGTGATGTCATAATTCCAAGCAATCGCGCCACCCATGGAATTGCCAACCAAGGTGAATTTTTGAACCCCTAATTTCACACAAAGGGAATCAATAAACTCATTGTAAAAAACAAAATTATACTGGTTTTTGGGGTTAGGGCCTGTCATACCAAATCCGGGCAAATCGATAGAAATTGTTCTTCTCCGACCAGACATCGAGTTGACCACCTCATCCCAAGTGTTTAAAGAAGAGGACATGCCATGTAAAAGGACTAAAGGAATAGAATCCGTTTTAGGACCTTCATCTCGAACATGAACCTGCATACCCAATACGGGTACAAACTGAGATTGGGCTGAAATGTATTTTGGTTTTAATTCTGCTAATGGAACATCTGACTCATAGAAGGACGCTAGTAAAACAACGATTCCAACCAAAATAACAGCTAAGAAATACCCGATAAATTTTAATACTTGATTCATTTTAAATTAATTGTATACGATTTGTTTCATAAGAGGTCAAAAATAAATCTTTAAATCTACAAATGACGCAAAATGATCAAGCTAGCTAAAATTTAATATTGAGAATAATTTTTAAAATAAGAGCTATTACTGACAAATGCCGACTACAAAATTTAAATATTAGGTACATTTTTATTACATTTAATTTGAAAACTTACACCTATGAAAAGAAGATCCGTACTTGGCTATTTAGTAGCAAGCCCTTTGTTGACAAATGTACCCTCGACAAAGACACC
>JABMMK010000245.1 GCA_013205605.1 Cytophagales bacterium
ACAGGATTTATGCGCCATAACGCGTTGGTCTGCTTCCCCACCAAAACGCATGAAAGGCTTTCTCATTCCCATCCAAATGCAAATACATTTGCGCACAAAAGTGAAAATGCCAAAGGGATCTTGTCGGTATAAAAGTGGCATTAATTTCCCATAATAATCTAAACCTCTTTTCTCCATTTTGGAGGGTTCCTTGCCCTGTAAAGATTCTTTAATTCGGTTAAGGTTCCATTGGGCCCTTGATTTCCACAAATCTTTTCTGGTGACAAAAACGAGTAGATGTCCTGGGTTTTTGGCTGCTGACTGGCCTAAACATAAAGCGTGAAATTTCTCTTTTTCTTCAGGACTTTGAATCCAATAAAATTCCCACAATTGCATATTGCTACTGTTGGGAGATAGAATCGCTCTCTTTAAACTTTTTTCAATGATTTCATCCGCAACTATAAAATCTGGATCAAATCTACGATTGGATCTACGGCGTTGAACAATTTCTTCAAAATTTTCTGAGAACATAAAGGGGGAATTATTTTCTCAAAGATACGGATTAATTCGAAAAATTAGGGTGCAATGTCTTCTAATTCATAACGGACATAGGCAAATTTTTTGCCATCAGGAGACCATGAAGGCACATTTATGGTCCCTTGACCCCCATAAAATTCTTCTGTTAAGTCTGTTAGTTTTTTGGTTTTCAAATCGAGTAGCCTCAACTTAACTTGATGCCCAAAGGGATGTTTGTCTGCTTGGTCTTTTACATAACTAATGACCGTTGCCACTTTTCCATTAGGACTTATATGAGCAAACCAAGTGGAATAGTCGTCAAAAGTCATTTGTTCTTGATTGGATCCGTCGGCCGACATTCTCCAAATTTGCATTTTACCCATTCTAAATGAGTTCATGTAAATATATTTTCCGTCCGGTGAATATTCAGGGCCATCATCTAAGCCTGGTGCGTCGGTTAAGCGGATTTCCGGACCACCGTTGGAATCCATGGCATAAATATCAAAGTTGTCATTTCTGGATGCGCAATAGACAAATCTGGAGCCATTGGGTGACACACCGTGCCAATAAGAAGGTGTTTTTTCAGTCAAAAGCATCGGCTCGCCTCCTTCATTAGATACTTTATATACATAAGATCCCCCTTTTACATCGGGTTTACCGCTGGAGATAAATAATGTCTTTCCATCAAAAGAATACCCGTGGTCATTGTTGGCTTTTTGAATGGTGCCTGTATTTAGCATACCTAATTTTTCTCCGGTGGGACTAATTTTTTCTAATTTCCCAAGGCTATTGATCAATAAGAATTTACCATCTCTAGACCAGTTGGGCGCCTCGAAATGTCTCTGTTCTCTTAAAATTAATTCTGATTTTCTTGTTTTTGAAGAATATACATATAAGGCACTGATCACCTTTTTTCCTACTGGAATTTGGGCTATGATGTTTTGTGAAACTAAAAACATCAATAATAATGTTGTTATTTTTTTCATAGGTTTTAGATTTGCATATCAATGTAATAAAAAAAAAGCAGGACTTCTGTCCTGCTTTTTTAATTTTTCAAAAACTTATGTGATTAATAACCAGGGTTTTGAGTCAATGTAGGCTTTCCGTCTTTTTGAGAGTTTAAGATCTCGTCATTTGGAAGAGGGAAATAATCATTTTTGCCTGCAGCAAAAGATCTACCTACTAGGTAGAGTCTCTTGTTATAAGTTCTGCCTGACATATCTGTTCCGCTTTTAGACTCTTCAGCTAAATACTTGTTTAAGTAGGGTGCTGCGATACCCCAACGAACTAAGTCGAAGAAACGGTGACCTTCCATCGCAAACTCTAAACGATTTTCCATGTAAATAGCATTCATTGAATAATCTTTTCCTTTTGCTGCGAAAGTACCCGCCGGATATGGATTTACAACGTAGTTGACTGATGCATCTTGTACAGAACCCGTTTTAGCTCTTGAACGAATCATGTTTACATAGGTTTCAGCGGCTGCTAAGTTTCCTAATTCAGCTTCACATTCTGCCAACCATAAAACAACGGATGAGAATTTAAGCATACGGAAGTTGTTATTGACAGAACGTCTGCTTGTTGAGTGAGTAGTACTTCCTTCTTCTCCTAAATAATACATCCATTTTTTACCAATGTATGGACC
>JABMMK010000246.1 GCA_013205605.1 Cytophagales bacterium
ATGCAAAGTGCGGATCAAATTTCGGGCCATGTTTCTGCCTTTCTACGCATTGGTACAGATTTAACAGATAACTACTATGAGGTTGAGAACACAGGCTTAATTCAAACGCAAAAAGGGCAAAGTTTAGATACTGAAATTTGGCCAATGGAGAATGAATTTGACATAGAGTTTGAATTATTAAAGCTAGTGAAAATTGAACGGGACAGGCAAAATAAGGGTTTGAATGATCGCTTTTCTATGTTGATGACCAGTTCTACAGGTAAGGTTTATCGAATAACGGTGATGGGAAGACCGGATCAAAGTGCGACCATGACCACGATGATAGGCGTTCGTAATACCACAAAAGATGGGCAAAATAAATCTTTTTGTGTTTGGGTGAATGAATTAAGAGGATTTGGTTTTGATCAAACCTCCGGGGAAGCAGCCATAGGTAAATTGGGGGTTAAGTTGGCCGACATAGGCCAAGTGGTATTCAATGGAAGCTTTAAAAATTATGGATTTGGTGGGGTTCAGTCTAAAATATCAGAAAGATCACGGGATAATTTATATGAATTTGGATTAACAGCTAATTTGAATTTAGATAAATTTTTACCTCTTCCGTGGGGATTCCAAATCCCCTTTTATATATCATATGACAAACGAAATATAGCACCGCAATTTGATCCATTAGATCCCGATATTTTTCTGACAAACTCTTTAGGTAAGTTTAGTTCGGAATCAAAAAAACAAGAATACTTGAAGCTAGTGCAGGATAATACGGAAAGACATGGTTTTAATTTTTCTAATGTTCGAAAAGTCAGAAGTGCTTTAGCTAAGCATGCCTACTTATGGGATCTTTCAAACTTTTCATTTTCATATGCGTATTCGGAAATGATTCGCTCCAGCACTTTAATCGATTCATATACTCAATTGAGCCAGCGTGGAAGTATTTTGTATGCGTATACGTCCAATAGTAATTTTTGGGAGCCTTTTGCAAAAATGAGTTCTAATTCGCCTTGGCTTCTATTATTGAAGGATATGAATGTTAATTTAGTTCCGACCTCCTTAACAGTAAGGGCAGAAATGGATCGTAGTTTTATTAGGACTCAATTAAGGAATGGGGAATTGACCACATTAGGAGTGGCTCCTCAGTTTGAAAAATATTGGTACTTTAATCGGCAATACGCGTTGAATTGGAATTTGACCAAGAGTGTTGTGCTGAATTATAATACAATCGTTAATTCAATTATTGACGAGCCTTTTGGCGATTTAGATACTCAAGCTAAACGAGATTCTGTAATGTTCAATATTAAGAGTCTAGGGAGGGCTAAGAATTTTGACCAACAAGCGGGAATGATTTGGCGATTGCCTTTGCAAAAATTGCCTTTAACCGATTGGATGAACGCTGATTATTCGCATCGAATTGGTTACAATTACTTTGCTAATTCATTTGATATTCGAGATTCCTTAGACTTGCCTTTTGGGAATATCATCAAAAATACGCGCGAGCGCTCCATTAATGGAAAAGTGGATTTTGTAGCGCTCTACAACCGTATTAAAGCGCTAAGATGGGCAAATAATGGCAATCCGATTGGAAAAAATGTAGCTAGAAATCCAGGAGATGACGATGATATTTTAATTTCTCCTAAAAATGCACTTCGGTCTTTGACTCGCTTATTATTGACTTTACGAGGAATTCAGGTTAATTATTCGATTAATGAGTCCACGACTTTACCTGGGTTTTTACCTAATCCGGGATTATTGGGGATGAATAGTCAATCAACAGCTCCGGGTTTTGATTTTATTTCAGGTAGCCAAAGTGATCAAATAAGGTTTACAGCCGGTGAGAATGGTTGGCTTTCCAAAAGTATCGTTCAAAATATACCTTTTACGCAGACTAAACAAGAGAAGTTTTCTTACATCACTCAGCTGGAGCCCAACAAAGATTTACGAATTCAAGTAGAAGGAAATTACAATAAAGGAGATAATTACCAAGAATTTTTTAGGCCTAAAACAGTCAATGGAGCATTTGCATCTGAAAGCCCGATACGTTCCGGAAATTACTCCATGTCATTTTTGTCATTTTTAACTGCATTTGATGATCCTGCTTTAGTTTTTGAAAAATTCAGAACCAATAGATCGATTTTGCTTAATAGATTAACTAGGGCCAAACTCGCTGAAGGTGGAGATTATAATATCAATTCGCAAGATGTCTTAATTCCTTCATTTTTTGCGGCATATTCGGGTGTGTCGGCTAACGATGTTAAATATTCTCCTTTTTATAATATTCCATTGCCCAATTGGAAAGTCGATTACAATGGCTTGAATTTAATTCCTTGGATTACGAAGAAATTTTCTTCTTTCACGATTACCCACATGTATTCGAGTACCTATAGTGTGGGTAATTTTGTTTCGGCTTTGGAATATGGCCAATTTGAAAATGATTATACTAATTTGACGCTCAATAGCCTACTTTATCCTTTATCGTCTAGATTTGACACAAAAACGAATACACTGATTCCTGTTTATGTCATGAGTACAATTTCTTTTTCAGAGCGTTTTTCTCCTTTAATTGGCTTCAATGCGATTACTAAGAGTAGAGTTTCCCTTCGTTTTGAATATAATCAAGATAGGAACGTGGGGCTAAATCTATCGAATAATCAAGTGGCTGAATTATCAAATAAAGATTTAACATTTGCCATTGGTTTTACGAAGGCTAATATGTTGATTCCTTTTAAGATTAATGGGCGCAATGTTCGTTTGCCTAATGATTTACGATTCAACTGCAATTTAACCATTCGCGATACGCGGACATTACAAAGGAAATTAGATGCGGAGACGATTGTAACTCAAGGCTTTTATAATTTCCAATTTAGGCCACAAATTAGTTATGCGATCAGTGATAAATTGTCTGTTACTGCATACTTTGACAAAATGTTTAATAATCCATTGGTTTCTAATTCATTCTATCGATCAACGGTAGCGGGTGGTTTTCAAATTCGATATAGTTTAAATGAATAAATTCAATTATTGAATAAAATTATTTGCAATAAATCATGAATTTCGTGACCTTTGCAAGCTAAAACATTACATATGAATTTTCCAGTTGCCTTAAAGTACACCCAAGAACACGAATGGATTAAAATCGAGGGAGATGTAGCCGTGGTAGGAATTACTGATTTTGCCCAAGGAGAATTGGGTGATATTGTGTTTGTTGAAGTCGAGTCGATAGGAAAAAACATAATTAAAGATGGCGTATTTGGAACAGTGGAAGCAGTTAAAACGGTTTCGGATTTGTTCTTGCCTGTTTCTGGTGAAGTAATTGAATTTAATACAGCATTAAATAATAACCCAGAATTAATTAATACGGATCCTTATGGAGAGGGTTGGGTAATCAAAATGAAACCAAGTGATTTAGGTGATATAAGCCATTTAATGGATGTTGAAACCTACAAATCCTTTATTGCACATTAATTTTTAACCCTGTTGATCAGGGTTTTTTTTTACCATAGAATCGCATGAGAATTTTATTTAAATCGGTTTTAATACAAGATAGTCTTTCTGACTTCTATAATCAGGTAGTTGATTTATTATTTGAAAATGGCCAATGGGCTCAAATTGGAAATAATTTAAATGAAA
>JABMMK010000247.1 GCA_013205605.1 Cytophagales bacterium
ATTTTCTGAAATGAGTTAAATTTTTCATGCTTGAGTTTGGCGGTATTTGGTCGCAGCCGTTAAAAATCTTTCTGCCTCCGCTACATATTGATTGGCAAATGCCTCCGACGGTTCTTGTTGGTTTATTTGTAAAACCAAAGCAGAAAACGTTTTCGCATCTACAGCAAATTCACCCGTTGACACAAAGTTTTCATCAAATTTATTGATCACTGCTGTTTGATTTGAGACAGTCACGCTCTTATCTAAAAGCAAGGCTTTGGCAGCCGAAATAAATACGGAATAAGCGTGGTAAATCGCATCGGCCCAACGTTTATCCTCCAAAGCCGCAACGGTCCATTCGTATTTTTCTTGCGATTCAAAAAGTAGAGTTGCCACCAAATCGATCATAACACCGGCGCATTCTCCTACGCCTATTTCCGTAATAAAGTTTTCTGAGGCACCCCAATCAATGAAATCGTCTTGTACTAAATTGGATAAATCGGCCAATGGTTTAATCAACGTATAAAAATGATTTTCGCCTAAGCGATCATAATATTCATGGAAGTATTCCCCATCATTTGCATTTTCTTCGTAATTATTCAAAACTATTCTCAGCACTTCTGGACCTCTTTTCGAAGGTACTTTAATTACTTTGTCAGCGATGCGACCTTCTCCATTTCCTAATGTCGCTCCCCCTAAAAGCACTTGCAATGCCGGCAAAACCCGTTTGTCAGGAGCCTTTAAAGATGACCCGTGAAAACCGATCGATGCCATACTGTGCTGACCACATGCATTCATGCAACCCGAAATTTTAATCTTCATTTGGCTATCATGAATCAAAGCGGGGAACTCGTCATTGATCACTTGTTCCAATTTGGATGTGATATTGGTCGAATCCGAAATCGCCAAATTACACGTATCTGTTCCTGGACATGCGGTAATATTGGCGATGGAATTTGCTCCTGGCGCGGCTAATTCATGCGCGGCCAACGTTTGAAACACGTAGGGTAGATTGGCCGTTGGCACAAATTTCAACAACAATCCTTGGTTGATCGTAATCCGAACATCGTCACCGATATAGCCTTTCAGAGCGTCGATTAAAGACCTTGATGTATCACTCGAAATATTTCCATTTAAGATTCGCACATAAACGCCATGAAACCCTTTTTGCTTTTGCTCGAAGGTGTTGGTGGCCAACCATGTTTTATAAACCTCTGACGAAGGAATAGCCACATCCGACAATTGGGTCGGCTCGCTTACTTCCCATGCTGCTGCATCTGAAATCGGATAGCTATGATTTTTTAACGCTTTCGTTTCCGCTTGCACTAAGTTCATGAATTCTTCAAATCCAATTTTTTGAATTAAGAATTTCATACGTGCTTTGTGGCGTGAATTACGTTCTCCATGGCGGTCAAAAACACGAAGTACAGATTCAATAAATGGAATCACCTGATCCTCAGCTAAGAATTCATGCGACGTATACGCGAGCATGGGTTGCGCCCCAAGTCCGCCTCCGACAACCACTTTAAACCCTTTAATCCCGTTGGCGATTTTTGGGATAAAACCCATGTCGTGTAAGTAAGCCAAAGAAGTATCTTCATCCGTATTTGAGAAGGATATTTTTATTTTGCGCCCCATTTCCTGGCAAATAGGGTTACGCAAGAAATAACGAAAAGCAGTGTCAGCGTGTGGGCTGACGTCAAAAAGCTCTTTTGGATCTATGCCAGAAGTGGGGGAGGCGGTAATGTTACGCACGGTATTTCCGCAGGCTTCACGCAAAGTAATATCGTCTTTTTCTAATTTGGCCCAAAGTTCCGGTGTCCGATCTAAAGAAACAAAGTGAATTTGTATGTCTTGCCGGGTTGTTAGATGTAAATTTCCAGTTGAGTATTCATCTGAAATATCCGCAATTCGTTTCCATTGGTGAAACTGAATTTTGCCATAAGGAAGCTTAATCCGGATCATCTGAACACCTTGTTGGCGCTGCCCATAAACCCCTCTAGCCAATCGTAAGCTTCGGAATTTCTCCTCATGAATTTCGCCAGCCTTAAATTGAGCAATTTTTTTTGCCAAGTCGAGGATGTCCTTTTCAACGATTGGGTTTTCTATCTCAGTGCGGAAACTATGCATTTTTTTATCTTGTATTGTTGTTGAAGTCTATATAATATATAGAGTAGGTGCAAATCTACGAAATAACCTTTTATTGGCAAACTATTTTTATATTCGTTTAAAAATAAATTTAGGATGAAAAAATTATTGTTGAGTTTAATTGTAGCCATATCATTTAATGCGGTTTCTCAAAAGTCGGCTCCCATTATTTCTGTAGAACCTGAACCGCAGGGGGTCGCAATAGTTAAAACGACACATGCGATCATCATCGGAGGCAAGACGATTCAGTACACGGCTTTTACGGGTTATATGCACATGAAGCAGGATACCGGTAAGGTATTGTCCAAAATCTTTTTTACCTATTATCAAAAAGAAGGGGAGGATGCGGGAAAGAGGCCTGTCACATTTACGTTCAATGGGGGTCCAGGTTCAGCGTCATTGTGGTTACATATGGGAGGTGTGGGTCCTAAAAGAGTTCTTTTAAAAGATGATGGTTCGGCGACAGCTGCGCCTTATACGTATATTCCCAATGAATTTTCTTGGTTAGATAAAACGGATTTAGTGTTTATTGATCCCGTTTCTACCGGATATTCACGGGCTGTCAATGGCGAAAAGGAGAGTAATTACCATGGCTATGTGGAGGATATCACTTCAGTAGGGGCATTTGTGAGAAACTTTTTAAGCCGGTATGATCGTTGGGCTTCTCCCAAATTCCTAGCTGGCGAGTCTTATGGAACTACCCGTGCGGCAGGATTATCCAAGTATTTACAGGATACTCATCGAATTTATATCAATGGGGTTATCTTAATTTCGGCGGTTTTGAATTTTGGAACGAATAATTATGACATTGGAAACGATTTACCTCGGGCTTTGTACATCCCATCTTATACGGCTGCTGCTTGGTATCACAAGAAATTGGCCCCCGCTTTATTAGCCCGTCCCATTGCCGACGTCTTGAAAGAATCTGAGGCTTGGGCGATTGGGGAATATGCGTCTGCATTAATCAAAGGAGGTTGGATGTCTGCCAAAGAAAAAGATGCCATCGCGGAGAAAATGGCCTATTGGACCGGGCTTAGCAAAGAACTTTGTTTACAGGCTAATTTGCGTGTGGATGAGAACCGATTTTATAAAGCCCTACGTCGCGGAGATGGCTTGTCGGTCGGCCGATTAGACGCTCGGTTTACGGGGCGCGACTTAGATGATGCGGGAGAATTTGTCGACTTTGATCCATCCTTTGCCAACATTGATGGTCCATTTACCGCGACGATCAATGATTATTTGTCCAAAGAACTGAAGTTTAAGGAAGAAAAGGGATATAATGTATTTGGCAACGTATATCCTTGGTCTTACAAGAATGTGCAAAATAAGTATTTAAATGTGGCGGAGAGCTTGCGTGATGCGATGGCAAAAAACCCCAATTTGAAAGTGTATTTAGGTTGTGGC
>JABMMK010000248.1 GCA_013205605.1 Cytophagales bacterium
CGAAGGAATAATCCGATATTCCCCACGCCTTTTAACCAGGTTTTTATTTTATTGGAGGGATCAAAGGAACAAATATCACTCGCCATTCGCTTCGAAATATCAAAACTGACCCAATTTGTTTTAGTGGGCGATCGAAGCTCAATCCAAAGTTTAGGAATATCTTTTGTTCCGAAATATCCGATACTCCAAATTGTTGATTCAAATAAATGTTTGGATATTTTTTCCAAAAGCGAGAACGATTTTAATATAAATTATGTGCAAATTTGTTAAATTTCATTGAATAAAATCAATTTATTATGATCCAAGGTAAAAAAGTTGTGGCCGTAATTCCAGCACGTTATGCGTCAACTCGCTACCCTGGCAAGCCATTGGTGGATCTAGGTGGAAAAACGATGATTCAAAGAACATATGAGCAGGTAGCTATTGTGAAGGGTTGGGATCAGATTATAATAGCCACCGATGATGAACGTATTTTTAAGGTGGCTCAGTCATTTGGTGCGACGGTCATGATGACTTCAGCGTCTCATGTTTCTGGTACGGATCGATGTGCAGAAGTATTAGCTAATTTAGGGGACGGCATTGATTATATTGTGAATATTCAAGGGGATGAGCCCTATATTGAACCTCAGCAACTCATTGAAATTACGAATGCGATGGATTCAAATGCCCCCATTCTGACTTTAGTCAAACAAATTACCACGATTGATACTTTGTTTAACCCAAATTGCCCTAAGGTAGTCTTGGACAATAAAAACCAAGCTTTGTATTTTTCTAGACATGCCATTCCCTACATGCGTGGTTTACCCCAGGAAGATTGGTTGACGCATCATCGATACTTCAAACACATAGGTTTATACGCTTATCGTACTGATATTTTAATGTCCATCAGCCAATTACCTGCCTCGGATCTTGAAACTTCTGAAGCCTTAGAGCAGTTGAGATGGCTACAAAATGGTTTCCCAATTCAAGCGGTAGAAACTCAATTTGAAACCATCGGCATTGATAGTCCCGAAGACCTTGAAAAAATTAAAAAATTAGGTTTCCTTTGAAACAAAATTGATGGGTGGTCGGTTGAATGATGTATCTTTGCAAGATTTTTAACCTTTTTATTTAGTCGCTTTGATTCGTTCAAAGTTTCAATTGTCTATGCTTAAAACAGATATACGAGAACTTTTACTAGATAGGATTTTTATCCTAGATGGTGCTATGGGTTCTTTAATTCAACAATATAACCTGACTGACGCTGATTATCGCGGCGAACGATTTAAGGATTTTCCTCACGAACTTAAGGGCAATAATGATTTGCTTTCGATTACGCGGCCTGATGTGATCAAAGAAATTCATGCTCAATATTTTGAGGCTGGTGCGGATATAGCGGAGACTAATACCTTCTCGGGTACCTCTATTGCGATGGCAGATTATTACTTGGAGGATTTGGTGTATGAATTAAACTTTGAGTCTGCTAAAATTGCCAGAGAGGTTGCCGATGAATTTACGGAAAAAAATCCCAGTAAGCCTAGGTTTGTCGCTGGTTCGATAGGGCCTACCAATCGTACTTTGTCCTTGTCGCCGGATGTCAATGATCCTGGTTTTCGTGCCGTCACCTTTGACGAATTGGTGATTGCATACCAAGAGCAAGTTCGCGGCTTGGTGGACGGAGGCGCCGATTTATTATTAGTCGAAACTGTTTTTGATACTTTAAACGCAAAAGCGGCTCTTTTTGCCATAGACCAATTTTTTACTCAAAATCCCAATCATGCCTATTTACCTGTTATGGTTTCGGGAACCATTACGGATGCCTCCGGGCGTACACTTTCAGGGCAAACCACAGAGGCTTTTTTAACATCTATTTCTCACATGCCCCTTTTGTCAGTGGGTTTAAATTGTGCTTTAGGTGCGGACTTAATGCGTCCTTATGTGAAAACATTGAGTGATAGGTCACCATTTTTTGTTTCTGCTCACCCGAATGCAGGTTTACCCAATGAAATGGGAGAATATGATGAATCTCCAGAGCAAATGGCTGAGGTGATTGAGGATTTTCTCCAACATGGTTTTGTGAATATCATTGGTGGTTGTTGCGGTACGACACCGGCACACATCAAGGCGATTGCAACGATCGCTTCAAAATATAAGCCGCATCAGATTCCTGAAGCTGGCCATAACCAAATGCTTTCAGGTTTAGAGCCGCTTGAAATTACGCCATTGACCAATTTTGTTAATATTGGTGAGCGGTGTAACGTGACAGGTTCAAAGAAATTTGCCCGATTAATTCGCGAAGAAAAATTTGAAGAAGCGATTGCGGTAGCTCGGGAACAATGCGATGGTGGAGCCCAAATTCTGGATGTTAACCTAGATGAAGGGATGATTGATGGGGTGAAAATGATGCCACAATATTTGAATTTATTGATGTCAGAGCCTGATATAGCCCGATTGCCGATTATGATTGATTCGTCAAAATGGGAAGTGATCGAAGCTGGTTTAAAATGCGTTCAGGGGAAATCGATTGTTAATTCAATCTCGTTAAAAGAAGGGGAGGAGAAGTTTATTGAATCCGCCCATAAGGTGAAAATGTATGGTGCATCTGTTGTCGTCATGGCATTTGATGAGCTAGGCCAAGCAGATTCTTATGAACGACGGATTGAAATATGCCAACGAGCCTACGATATTTTAACGAAGGTGGTTGGGTTTCCTGCTCAAGATATCATTTTTGATCCCAACATATTAACGGTTGCCACAGGAATGGATGAGCATAATAATTATGCGAATGATTTTATTAAAGCAACGCGTTGGATTAAGAAAAACCTGCCATTTGCCAAAGTTTCAGGCGGCGTTTCAAACATATCGTTTTCATTTAGAGGGAATGAATTAGTTCGAGAAGCCATGCACACCGTTTTTCTATACCATGCCATTAAGGCGGGTATGGATATGGGGATTGTGAATGCGAGCCAACTAGGTGTTTATGATAATATTGACAAAACGCTGAGAGATTTATGTGAGGATGTTTTATTGAACCGTAATTCAGAGGCTACTGAAAAGTTGATCGTGTATGCGGAAACCGTTAAATCCGCTGGAAAAGAGCAGGTGATTGATGATGCTTGGCGTCAACAGCATGTCAATAAAAGATTGGAACATGCATTGATTAAGGGATTGACTGAATTTATTGACGAAGATGTAGAGGAAGCAAGAAAATTAGTGAATAAGCCAATTGAGGTGATCGAAGGGCCTTTGATGGATGGGATGAATGTGGTGGGTGATTTGTTTGGAGAAGGAAAAATGTTTTTACCCCAAGTGGTAAAATCTGCTCGGGTGATGAAGAAGGCAGTAGCCTATTTACTGCCTTATATTGAAGCGGGAAAGGATGTTGGCGAAAGCTCATCGGCGGGTAAAATTCTTTTGGCCACAGTGAAAGGGGATGTGCATGACATTGGAAAAAATATCGTTGGCGTAGTTTTGGCTTGCAATAATTATGAGGTGATTGACTTAGGTGTCATGATTTCTTGTGATAAAATTTTAGCCGCAGCAAAGGAACATCAAGTAGATATTATCGGGCTTTCGGGCTTAATAACTCCATCTTTGGATGAAATGGTTTATGTCGCAAAAGAAATGGAGCGATTAGGGTTTACCGTTCCGTTATTGATCGGCGGAGCCACCACTTCCCGCATTCACACAGCAGTGAAAATTGATCCTCATTACTCAGGTCCGGTCATTCATGTATTAGATGCCTCTAGATCAGTTCCTGTAGCTGGCCGTTTATTGCAAAGTGAATTGACCCAAAATCAAATTTTCACTGAGATCAAGCAAGAATATGAGGAGCTTAGAATTTCCCATGCGGCTCGCCAAAAAGATAAAAATTATTTAAACATTACACAGGCACGTGAAAAATCCTCTGGTATTGATTGGACTGGGTTTACATCTAGCCAACCGTCATTCCTTGGGGTTAAATATTTTCAAGATTATTCATTGGCCGAAATAGCAAAATACATTGATTGGACTCCGTTTTTCTCTACGTGGCAATTGTCAGGAAAATATCCAAAGATTTTTGAAAATGAAACCGTAGGCGAAGAAGCACGTAAGTTATTTAAGGATGCCAAAACTTTATTAGCCGAAATTATCGATCAAAAATTATTGACGGCTAAAGCCGCCTTGGGTTTTTTCCCAGCTAATTCATTTGGGGATGACATTATATTACATGATTTTACCGAGAAAAATATTGAGGTTTCTTGTGAAAAGCATGGGGTTCATCGGAAGGTTGATTATACGATTGAACAGAAAGATTATTTATCTGATTCATCTTATTGGTTACATCATTTAAGGCAGCAGGGACAAAAGGCGAGTAATTTGCCGAATCGTTGCCTTAGTGATTTTGTGGCTCCTATTGAGGGGAAAACAACGGACTTTATTGGCGCTTTTGCGGTGACTACTGGGGTGGGCATTGAAGCATTGTTAGAGAAATACGAGAAACAACATGACGATTATAATTCGATCATGGTGAAAGCCTTAGCGGATCGATTGGCTGAGGCCTTTGCAGAGTTAATGCATGAGCGCGTTCGTAAAGAATATTGGGGATATGCCCATGATGAAATTTTAAGCAATGAAGATTTGATTTCGGAGAAATACCAAGGAATTAGACCGGCTCCGGGTTATCCCGCTTGTCCTGATCACACCGAGAAAAAACGACTTTTTGAATTGCTTGACGCTGAAAGCCAAATTGGTATTCAGTTGACCGAAAGTTATGCCATGTATCCAGCTTCAGCGGTTTCTGGATTTTATTTCTCACATCCTGAAAGTACTTATTTTGCCTTAGGTAAAATTGCCAAAGATCAAGTGATTGATTATGCTGAAAGAAAAAATATGTCTTTGGAAGAAATAGAAAGATGGTTGAGTCCAGTTTTAAATTACGATTAGGAAGATGACTAAGATCACACAATATTTACAAGAAGCCAAAGGAAAAACTCTATTTTCCATTGAGATTATTCCTCCTATGAAGGGGCAGCATTTGGGTGAGTTGATGTCACATATTGAGCCTTTAATGGAATTTAAGCCACCTTTTATTGAGGTGACTTACCATAGAGAGGAATACATTGAAAAAATGGTCAATGGTGTTTCTACTCGAATCCCCATCCGTAAACGTCCAGGAACATTAGGTATTTGTGCGTCTATCATGCAAAAATTCCAAGTGGATGCCGTGCCACATGTGATTTGTGGTGGATTTACCAAAGAAGAAACGGAAGATTTTTTGATTGACTTGCATTATTTGGGCATTGAAAATGCCTTGATTTTACGTGGGGATCAGGAGAAAGGGGAGACGCATTTTATTCCTAAACCAGGAGGTCACGCTTTTGCTAATGAGTTGGTAGGCCAAGTGATAGCGATGAACCAAGGAATCTTATTGCATGAGGAAACGGAATCACTTCCTACCAATTTTTGTATTGGGGTGGCTGCCTATCCGGAAAAACATTTTGAAGCGGTTTCATTGGATGAAGACATGCTTTATTTAAAACAGAAAGTGGATGCCGGTGCTGATTACATCGTGACTCAAATGTTTTTTAATAACGAGAAGTATTTTGATTTTGTTCGTAATTGCCGTGAAATAGGCATTAATGTTCCCATCATACCTGGAATTAAACCTCTGTCGACCCTGAAGCAATTGGAAATATTGCCTGAGATTTTTCATTTAGAAATCCCAGAGGTATTGGCTTCAGAGGTTCGCAAATGTGATAATAATGCTGCAATAAAGCAGATAGGCATTGAGTGGGCGATCCAACAAGGTAGAGAGCTTATCAATGCCCATGTGCCAGCATTACATTTTTATACTATGAGTAAGTCAGATAGTGTTCGGGCTATTGCATCCGCATTATTTTAGACCTCGTCTAGTAGTTTTACTTGTTTCCAATTTTCTCCAGAACGAATTCTGTTCAACTGAGTGTGCGTGATTCCAAATTGCTTGGCGATCATTTTAAGTCTACTTTTATCCGACCTAAGCATTTGTTTAATTAACATCACTTTTCCTTCGGTCAATTTATAATTTTTTGTCCTTAAAGGAATGAGCCGATTGATGACCGATGGGTTGTTTTTATTATGTTCGGTGACTTTACTTCGATCTGCCCATTGTAGGTTATCTGCGCGATTATCCAGTTTATTATAATCGAGATGTATCACAAAAGTGTCTTTCGGATTGTTTTGTGGGCAAAAATGCTCAGCCACTAATTTATGCAAATAGTGGTTGACCGATTTGTTGTGAAATCGCACATTGAGCGATTGATATCCTTGAATGAGAGAGCCATGAATTAAAACGCCTTCTTGGGTATTTTGAAAGCTTTTAATTCGGCCGAAGTTTGAAATCTCATAATGGATTTGATTGTCGAATTCAGGAAAGTCTACCCTTTCCCATTTTTCGTTCCAATAGTTAGCTATTGGAACTTGTTCCATTTTTTTCATTATTTTGTTGGCGAATTGTTTCTTTTGAATGCATTAATTTCTAATCCATTCGTTAATTTATCGGTAATAACGGAATTTAATATTTAATATTGCGATTATTTATTGAGAATATGAGAGTCTTGATTTTTGGGGCGTCTACAAACCCAGATCGTTATGCTTATAAAGCATTGGAATTATTGGTAGAAAAGGGGCATGAGGTCTATTTGAAAGGAAATAAAGCGGGTATAGCTTTGGGTTTTACCATACAGGTGGAAACAAATGATTTTGATCATATCCATACGGTCACGCTGTATGTAGGTCCGCAAAATCAACAGAATTTGATTGAGGATTTAATCCAAATAAAACCCAAACGCATTATTTTTAATCCAGGTACAGAGAACCCGAACCTATACGCAGAAATAGAAAAATTGAATATTGAAGTGGAAGAAGCCTGTACGCTGGTACTTTTACACACAAAACAATTTTAATTACAGGGCCTTAAGGGTAAATTCGAATTCCTCCATAATCAAATTGGCCAATAATTTATTACAAGCATTGGTCACAATTTCATTTGCTTCTGACTCATTATTAGCCTCTAAAGTTAATGTGATATGCTTTCCGATACGCACATCCGCTACTTGATGAATGCCTAGATTTTGCAAACCGATACGAACGGCTTTCCCTTGAGGATCTAGAATTTCTTTTTGAGGCATTACATTAATTTCAGCTAAAAATTTCATTTTTTGGAGGGATTGAGGATAAAAATTATTCCAGATAAAAGGATATAGCTAATCACAATGATCGGGAAAGCTACAAATTTAAGCATAACTAGGGCAGCAATACAATAGAAAAGGAAAATGAATTTTATCTGATTGCTTTTCCAATCCCAAGTTTTAAACTTGAAAGCCATGAGTGGCAGTTCGGACACCAATAAATAACTCATTAAAACACTGTAAATAAGGATTCCCTTGAAATTCAAAATATAGCTTGCGTATTCAGGTTGAAAATGCAGGATCAATGGCAATGAAGCTACTAATAAACCATTTGCCGGAGTGGGAACACCTATAAACTGATCCGTTTGTCGGGTATCAACATTGAATTTTGCGAGTCGGTAGGCCGACATCAACGCTAATGAGAAAACTAAGAATGGTTTATAAAACCCGAAAAGGCCTATTGTACATTGATTGCCGCAACTTTGTTCGACTAAATTCAGCAAGATAAAACTGGGTAATATTCCGAAGGAAACCACGTCGGCCAATGAATCTAGCTCTTTGCCGATATCTGAGTAAGCATGCAATAACCTGGCTAAAAAGCCATCAAGGAAATCGCAAACCAATGAAATGAAAATCATGTAAGCGGCATATTCCAATTTGGACTGCATGACAAAATACAAACCCAAGCAACCGGCTAGCAAATTGCCTAAAGTCAATATATTGGGTATTTCTTTTTTGATGCTCATACTCCTTTGATATATGGATTACTAACTTTTTCTTCACCGATCGTGGTGGGTCCGCCATGCCCAGGATACACTTTTACGGAATCGGGTAGGGTATATAATTCGGTGCTTATGCTCTGCATGAGATCCGCATGATTACAAAGTTGAAAATCTGTTCTTCCCACACTTCTTCTAAATAATACATCGCCGTCAATGAGTATGCCATGTTTTTCTTCATAAAATGCGACATGTCCAGGCGCATGACCTGGGACAAAAAGCACCTTTAATTCGATATTGCCAATGGTGATTATTTCATTGTCTGTGTACCAGCGATCCACTGATGCCGCTTGATAATGTGGAAAACCATACACAGCAGCCCTATTTTCTGAATCACTTAAAATCGGAATTTCTTTGGGATGTAAGCAAAATGGTATTTTGTATTCATTCTTGACGAAATCAACTCCTAGCACATGGTCGATGTGAGCATGCGTATTTAAAATGAATTGTAGTTGGATCCTATTTTCGTCTACAAACGTTTTTAATTCTTGCCTTTCTTCAAATGTATAGCAGCCGGGATCAATGATTGCACCCATTCCATGCTCATCCCAAATTAAATAGGTGTTCTCTTGGAATGGATTAAATGAAAAAGATTTTAATTGCATGGGTATTTGAAATTTTTGCAAATTACTATTTTAATTCAATTTTATTGACCTAAAAGGAAGATGCAAGGTCTTTTATGCAAATCGGGTAATTCGTTTTTCCATGTTTGCGCCGACTTAGTTTTGATAAATCCTGAGGGACTTGTTACGTCGCAGGCAATGCAGATTAATAAGTTAGCTGGAGAATTGTTGATGATATCTTCTAACATCCCATTGTTTCTAAAAGGTGTTTCAATAAATAAATGGGTAAACCCTGTCTTTTCAACTTCTCTCGCTAATAGATTTAATTTTTTAGCTTTTAAATCTTTATCGATGGGTAAGTAACCATGAAATGTAAAGTTTTGACCCGAAAATCCTGACCCCATCAGCGCTAGTAAAATGGAAGATGGACCAACTAAAGGAATCACTTCAATATTTATTTCTTGTGCGATGGAAACGGCTAATGCACCTGGATCTGCTATTCCTGGGCAACCAGCTTCTGATAATACGCCAATGAATTCTTCTTGTTTATGTGCAGAAATAAAAGATGAAATTTCGGATTTAGTACTGTCTTTATCCAAAATGGCAAAAGTTAACTCGTCGATGTTGATTCCTAATTTAAGTTCACTGATAAACCTTCTGGCGGTTCTTATATTTTCAACTAAATAATGCTTGCATAAAAGGACATATTTTGAGATGTCTGCGGTCAACACATCCGATGCGGTATTTTCTGAGATAGGGCAGGGGATGAGGACGAGTTTCATAGTATGCTGTTGATTACTTCCAGAAATGCAACGGGCTGATCTGCTTGAACCCAATGACTTGCCTGTGGAATTTCGAACAACTCAAAATTCGGAAATATTTCTGAGATTAATCGTTGGTCTTCCGGTTGAATGTAATGCGATTCGGCACCTTTAATAAAAATCGCAGGAGTTTCGGAGGGTTGATGAACCCACAATTCTAAACCCACCACATCAATATTTTTAGTAATGACTTGTAAATTTATTTTCCATTCAAAACCATTTTCTCCAGTCCTATGAAGGTTTTTTAATAGAAATTGGCGCACACCCTCATTGTCCTCAAATCGCTTCATGTGCTCATTTGCCGCCTGCCTATTCTCCAAATTCGCTACATCTAAACTATTTAATCCTTCTAAAATTAAACTATGATGCACTGGGTAAAATTTGGGTGCTATGTCCACAATCACTATTTTATGGGCTGTATTGGGGTGATTTAGGTCAAATTGCATCACGACTTTTCCGCCCATGGAATGACCGATCAACAAAGGTTTTTCTAGCGAATGGTCTTGAATGAATTCCATTAAATCTTCCGACATGACTTGGTAGTCAAATTCCTCTGACCAAGGAGAATGGCCATGGTTTCGTAGGTCCAAAAGAAAGACTTGGTGGTTTTCGCTTAAGACTTTTGCGATGCCAACCCAGTTGTCCGACGTGCCAAAAATCCCATGTAAAATAACAATGGGGCTACCTTTCTCACCTAATTTTCTAAAAAATAATTTCATTGAATGTATATCGCTTTTTCTCTTTTTTCAATGGTCTTTCCAATGGGCTTTAGATTGAATCCTTCGTCCTTTAGAAATTTTTCAAAGACTTCTTGATATTTTTCCTCTATGGCAATTAATAAGCCCCCTGAGGTTTGTGGGTCGGCGCCAATGAGCCTTTGGTATTCTGTAATACCGTCTTGAATTCGGTGTCCATAGCTAGACCAATTTCGCTCGGTTCCTCCAGGGAAACATTTTTGATTTAAGTAGGTATCTAAACTGTCCAGTGTGGGTATTTCATTGAAAAACAGCTCGGAACTTAGCTGTGAACCGTCCGACATCTCGACTAAATGACCAAATAAGCCAAAACCCGTCACATCTGTTAAAGACTTGACATAAGATAGTGGGCCTAATTTTTCGCCCAATACATTAAGCGTACTCATTTGCTTGACTGCCTTGGCTAAATCAGTTGGGCTGACGATGCCTCTTTTTTGACCCGTCGATAAAATACCTACTCCTAAAGGCTTGGTTAAATAAAGAAGGCAATTTTCGGTAGCTTGATCATTCTGTTTTAAATGTTCTTTTTTAACCTTCCCCGTGACTGCTAAACCGAAAATCGGCTCGGGGGAGTCGATGGAGTGTCCCCCAGCTAAAGGAATTCCAGCTTCTGCGCAAGCGGCTCTTCCACCTTCTAGAACTTGGGCCGCAATTTCTGGGGCTAGCTTGTCGATGGGCCAGCCTAGTATGGCGATGGCCATGAGTGGAGTTCCACCCATCGCATAAATATCAGAAATGGCATTCGTTGCCGCTATTTTACCAAAATCAAAGGGGTCATCCACGATGGGCATAAAAAAGTCGGTCGTCGATATGACCGCTTCTCCATTTTGCCAATCAAATACGGCGGCATCGTCTCTGCTTTCGTTGCCAACTAACAATAAAGGATGATTCTTTTTAGGCCTATCTGTTGTAAGGATTTTGTCTAAGATTTGTGGGGATATTTTGCAACCACAGCCAGCTCCATGTGAAAATGAAGTTAATTTGATGGGTTCTTTATTCGTTTGCATATATAAATTTCAACTACAAAAATATTCTTTAAATAATTAAAAATTAAGGTTTTGTTAAATTTTGAATGTGTATTGCACTTTAAAGTGTTCTTATTATTGCAAAAATATTATTTTTTGTAATTTTTATCCTATTAATCAATAACTTAGGTTAAATATCATTAAAAGTCTATCTAATAATAATTGGAGTATTTGATTTTTTAAGTTTATTTTGTAGAATATTTTGTTCAACTCAATTATAAAAAATTTACATTTTATGAAGAAAAACTTTATTATCAATTCTGTGTTGTTTGGAGCGTTTTTTGCGCTTTTAATGATGCTACCTGTGAGTAGAGTATTTGCTCAAGGTTCTACAACTGCTGCTCTAGCAGGAAATGTAGTGGATGAAAAAGGGCAAGGTTTACCTGGTGCTTCGGTAATTGCCGTTCATGAGCCTACGGGTTCTCGTTATGGTGGTTCGACAAGAGCTGATGGTCGCTACAACATTGTTAACATGCGTGTAGGTGGTCCTTACAAAATAACGGTTTCATTTGTGGGGTATAAAAATGCGGTTCAATCTGGAATTGTATTGACTTTAGCTCAAGAATTACGCCAAAACTTCAAATTGGAAGTAAATCAATCTCAATTGGAAGAAGTAAAAGTAGTTGCTTCTCGTAGTTCGATCATCAACTCAGGTCGTACGGGTGCTGCGACAACAGTTAGTAATAATCAAATTACTACTTTACCTACTTTGAATCGTTCATTAGGTGATTTTGCTCGTTTAGATCCACGTGCAAATGGTTTGAGCTTTGCGGGTCGAAATTCATTGTATAATAACATTACGGTTGACGGAGCATTTTTCAATAATGCATTTGCCTTGTCTAGTACGATTGGTGGACAGGCTGGTGCGTCTCCTATTTCAGTGGATGCGATTGACCAGTTCCAAGTTTTGATCGCACCTTATGACGTTCGTCAAGGAATGGCGACTGGAGCTAATATCAACGTAGTAACTAAATCAGGTACTAACAATTGGTCAGGTTCTGGTTATTATTTCGGAACAGACCAAGGATTGGTTGGCAATAAAATAGGTGATGTGGTGAATCAATATGGTACCTTTGCTCGTGGGCAAATCGGTGCTCGTATCGGTGGTGCTTTAATCAAAGATAAATTATTTGTTTTTGCTTCATTTGAGCAAGAGACACAAACGGATCCAGGTTCAAACTTTGTTGCTACACGTACAGGAACAGAGCCAAACAGATCAATTGCTAAAGCAGAAGATTTAGATCGTTTGAAATCATTCTTATTGTCTAAATTCAAGTACGATCCAGGTGCTTACGAGAATTACAATAGAGAGAAATTCTCCCAAAAGGCAAACATTCGTTTAGACTGGAATATTTCTGATAAGCATAAATTGAACGTTAAGTATAACTACTTACGTTCGTTTGCTGACATTTCGCCTTCGAATTCAGGTTCATTATTGGGCGGTCGTTCGCCATCAGTTAACGTACTACCTTTCCAAGGTTCATTGTATCGCATCAACAATAATTTAGATTCTTATATTGCTGAATTAAACTCAACTTTTTCGAACTCGGTAGCGAATAACTTGACAGTAGGTTACAC
>JABMMK010000249.1 GCA_013205605.1 Cytophagales bacterium
AAAGAAGGAAGTTTTAGCTTTAGCCACGTTTCATTTTTTATAATTCAAAATTACGCTTTGATTTGGTTTTTTCTTTTTTTTCGGTTGAAAAAGGATAATTTTACAAGCTAATTGATTTTTCTATTTTATTATATGCTATTTATTCGCCTTCGATTTATTATTTTCTTTGGACTTCTGATTTTGACTACATCAGTAAAGGCTCAATTTCTAATGCCAGCCAAAATGGCTACTGGCAATTTTTTCCGAATCGGGATCAAAGGGGGTGTTAATTTAGCTAGACTTGAAACGGATGGATTGGTTACCTTGAACGGCGCTGTCATTAAAGATCAATTATTAGCTAGTTTGGATACTAAGCAAAGTTACGTTGGTGGTATTTATGCCCGATTAGGCAGGAAAATATTTATAGAGCCTGAGGTTTTAATTTCTACTAAAGGAGGTTCAATTTATGTTCCAGGATTAAGTCAAACGAAACAATTTACGTTTACCAATATTGATGTTCCTGTTTTGTTGGGTTTTCGTTGGAAAATTTTTCATGTTATGGCGGGTCCAGTGGCATCATACACGCTAAAAACGGATACCGAATTAAATGATTTAATAAATCTTGTCACGACAAAGTATACTGGAACTGTAGCTGAAATAGCAACTAAAACCTCATTCTCCTACCAGGCAGGTGGTGGTATCGATTTATTAGGCTTTACCTTAGATGTTCGGTATGAAGGTAATTTAAGCCAACTAACTAACACCTTACCCATTCCTGCAGGAATAACTTTTTCGCCTAAATTGAACCTATATCAGGTTACCTTGGGGTATAAAATATTTTAGATTAATATATTGAATTTGATGATGCAAGAGGAAATTAAAAAGATTCAAGATGAAATTAGTGCCTTCATTATTTCGAATGAGTCGGACTTAGATAATTTTAGGATTGATTTTGTGGGTAGAAAAGGTCGATTAGCTTTGCTTTTTGACCTATTGAAAAATGTACCTGCGGAAGCCAGAAGGGAAGTCGGGCAAACTTTGAATGGGTTAAAAAACTTAGCTGAAACTAAATTTGTCGAAGCCCAAGAAAATTTCTCCAATACCCAAGCTGATGTAAAATCACCCGATGATTTAACGATTTCAGATCCTATTTCCCAAGGAAGTTTACATCCCTTGACCATGGTTAGGGCTAGAATTTTAGAAATATTTAATCGAATGGGTTTTTCAGTTTCTGATGGACCCGAGATTGAAACCGACTTTTATAATTTTACTGCATTGAATTTTCCTGCCAATCACCCGGCAAGGGAAATGCAAGACACTTTTTTTATTGAAAAGGGAGCCGGCGAAATCCAAGATGATGTGTTATTAAGGACACATACATCCAATGTTCAAATTCGGTTGATGCAACATCAAAAACCCCCTATTCGTTCAGTGATGCCAGGTAGAGTTTTTAGAAATGAGGCTATTTCTGCTAGAGCTCATTGTTTGTTTCACCAAGTCGAAGGCTTGTATGTAGATAAAAATGTTAGTTTTAAAGACTTAAAAGATACTTTATACCACTTTGCCAAGGAGATGTTTGGAAAAGATACGAAAGTGCGTTTCCGTCCGTCCTATTTTCCTTTTACTGAACCTAGCGCTGAAATGGACATAACTTGTTTGCTTTGTAAAGGAGAAGGATGTAATGTGTGTAAGCAAGCAGGCTGGGTTGAAATTGCCGGGG
Organism: Cytophagales bacterium; assembly: GCA_013205605.1. Taxonomy (GTDB): domain Bacteria; phylum Bacteroidota; class Bacteroidia; order Cytophagales; family Spirosomataceae; genus Aquirufa. Next base: position 1,700 of record JABMMK010000249.1, read on the forward strand.
CGGGTATGGTAGATCCTAATGTCTTAGAAAATGTAGGCATTGATTCTACTAAATACAACGGCTTTGCGTTTGGAATGGGCATTGAAAGAATTACCATGCTTAAATATCAAATTAAAGACTTACGCTTATTTACCGAAAATGATGTTCGTTTTTTGAAGCAATTTTCTTAGAAATGATATTAACCTTTTTTAACTTTTTTGCCGGAAAACTAAAAGGCAAAATGTCTAATTTTGATTTAATTTTCGATTTATGCTGAATTTTCACCGAATTAATAACCTAACGGGTTGGCTTGTTTTTCTGATTGCCATGGTCACGTATACATTGACCGTTGAACCCACAGCATCCTTTTGGGATTGTGGCGAGTTTATTGCCTGTGCCTATAAGTTACAAGTTCCCCATCCTCCAGGGGCTCCACTCTTTTTATTAATTGGCCGCATGTTTTCATTGTTGGCCCTAGGTGACGTAAGCCGAGTGGCTTTTTGGGTGAATATGATGTCAGTAGTTTCAAGTGCATTAACCATTTTGTTTTTGCATTGGACCATTGTCCTGATTGGACGTA
>JABMMK010000250.1 GCA_013205605.1 Cytophagales bacterium
CCAAGGGAATATTTAACCCCAATAAAATTGTCGATACGCCGCCGATGGACACTTTCTTGCGGTATGAGGCGGGCCAACAAACACCCGAATTTAATACAGCTTTTAGATATAAGGATCAAGATATTTTGCAGCATGCCGAGCAATGTAATGGCTCAGGGGATTGCCGAAAAACACCAATTTCTGGAGGTACCATGTGTCCATCTTTTATGGCAACTCGAAATGAAAAAGAAACGACACGTGCACGTGCCAATATATTAAGGGAGTTTTTAACCCGTTCTACGCAACCAAACCGCTTTAATCATAAAGAGATTAAAGAAGTTATGGATTTGTGTTTGGCATGTAAAGGTTGCAAGGCTGAATGTCCGTCCAACGTGGATGTGGCGAAATTGAAAATGGAATTTTTATACCAGTATCAAAAAGAGAACGGTACCCCTTTGCGGAGTTGGTTAGTAGGTCATTTCGCTTCTATTTCTTCACTGGCGTCCTACGTTCCTTCAGTATACAATTTGGTGATGGGGACTCCATTTATACGCCGATTAACTAATAAAATGGTGGGTTTTCATCCAGATAGAACAATGCCATTATTGGCTAGTCAAACATTGTGGTCTTGGCTGAAAGGAAGAAAGACTATCTCTTCAACTAAATCATTGTATTTATTTGTGGATGAATTTACAAATTTCAATGATGTCGAAGTAGGTAAAAAAACAGTTTTATTATTAGAAAAATTAGGCTACGAAGTTAAAACCATTCCTCACCCAATCTCAGGGCGCTCATTTTTGTCCAAGGGTATGCTAGATGAAGCACGCCTTTTGGCTCAGGCCAATGTGGAATTGTGGTCTACTTTAATTGACGAAAATATGCCTTTAGTGGGCATAGAACCATCTGCTATCCTAACTTTTAGAGACGAATATCCCGACTTAGTTTCAGATGCTTGGCTTGAAAAAGCTCAGCAATTGAGTAAAAATGTGTTGTTGTTAGAAGAGTTTATTACCCGTGAGGCTGATGCCAAACGCATCCTTAAAAGTTCATTCAAACAGGAGAAACGTTTATTGAAGTTGCATGGTCATTGCCAACAAAAAGCCATAAGTTCTTTGGTGGCCGCCAAAAAAGCTTTGTCTTTGCCTGAAAATTATGAAGTCCAGCTCATTCCATCAGGCTGCTGTGGTATGGCCGGTTCTTTTGGTTACGAAAAAGAACACTATGATTTGTCGATGCAAATAGGGGAGTTGGTATTATTTCCAGCGGTCCGTGCGCAAACGATTGAAACTGAAATAGTCGCGTCGGGCACAAGTTGCCGGCATCAAATTCACGATGGAACCCAGCGACATGCCAAGCATACCGCCGAGATTTTATTTGAAGCTTTAGTCTAAATTAGAATTTCCAGCGAACAAAAGCTTCCATAGCTTCGTATTCTGCTAGTCCTAGTTGGTTGTAAATCTGGGCAGTTCCTCTATTTCGATCCTCAGCTCTTTGCCAAAATTCACGGGAGTCATCTCCTTGGAATACTACACCGTCTTTTTGGGATTGATGTTTAAAAATACCCATCCTTTTTTTGAAAACCTGATCTGGAGACATCGGAACTGCCATTTCAATTTGGTCAATATCCCACTCAGCCCATGCGCCTTTGTATAACCAAACCCAGCAATTTTTCATGTATTCGCGATGCTTGATTCTAGAAATAGCCTCAAATACTGCATCTAAGCATACTTTATGTGTTCCGTGTGGATCAGCTAAATCTCCCGCAGCGTAAATTTGATGTGGCTGAACAGTCTCGATTAAATCAATTATAAGCTGAATGTCAATTTCTGCCAATGGTTTTTTACGGATCGTACCTGTTTCATAAAATGGCATCTCCAAGAAATGAGCATTTTCTTTTTTAATCCCTACAAACCGGCAGGTATTTTTCGCTTCTCCTTTTCGGATCAATCCTTTAATTTGTCGGACTGCATCAATATCCAATTCGGAATCTTTTTTATTCTTTAAAAAGCGAATGGCATCTTTATATATTTTATTGGCTTTAATGTTCGGACTCTCGAATTTTTCATTGAAATCTACTACAAATTCTGCGAAACGAAGTGCTTCATCATCGGCCACGGCAATGTTACCCGTAGTTTGATAGGCCACATGAACTTCATGACCTTGGTCTTGAAGACGCTGAAACGTCCCACCCATGGAAATGATATCATCATCAGGGTGTGGAGAAAATATGATAACCTTTTTCTTAGCTGGGAAAGCTCTTTCTGGTCTATTGGTATCATCCGCATTTGGTTTTCCTCCGGGCCAACCTGAAATGGTGTGCTGCAAATAGTTAAAAACTTCAATGTTTATTTCATAAGCTTGGCCATACAAGGAAAGTAAATCAGATAGCCCGTTTTCATTGTAATCCTTGTTGGTCAACTTCAAAACCGGTTTTTCCAAGTGTAACGACAAGTGCGTTACCGCTTTTTTGATCATTTTTCGATCCCATGTCACTGAGTCGACAAGCCAAGGCGTTTTAATCCGAGTTAATAAGGCAGCTGCCGTTTCATCTAAAATAAAGGTTGCGTTTGTATGTTGCTGTAAATACGATGCGGGAATGTCAGAAGTAACTTGGCCTTCAACAGCTCTTGCCACACTTTCAGCTTTATGTTCACCCCAGGCCAATAAAACGATTCGTTTGGCCTGCATGATTTTATCAATTCCTAAGGTGATTGCTTTTTTGGGAACTTTAGCTAATCCACCAAAATCTACGGCCGCATCTATTTTAGTATTGATGTCTAAGGTCATTAATCGAGTCTTTGAATTAATTAATGATCCTGGCTCATTAAATCCAATATGTCCATTTCGCCCTATTCCTAATAAATGAAAATCCAATCCCCCTAGTTTTTCAATCTTATCTTCATAGTCCTTACAGAACTCTGGTATTTTTTCGATAGGCAATGTCCCATCCGGTAAATGGTAATTTGTTACCGGTATGTCAATTTGATCAAAGAGTTGTTCCTTCATGAATCGCACATAACTTTGAACAGAATCCGGCTCCATCGGGTGGTATTCGTCTAAATTAAAAGTGATTACATTTTTGAAACTTAAGCCCTCTTCTTTATGCATCCGAATAAGTTCTTGGTATACTTTTTTCGGTGAAGAACCCGTGGCTAATCCCAAAACGGCTGGTTTATTCTCCTTCGATTTTTGCCTGATTAATGCGGCCATTTCTAAGGCAACGGCCTTGGATGCTTTTTCGGAATCGTCGAAAATGTGTGTCGGGATTCTCTCGTGACTGATTGCGTGTTCCATAATTAACTTTTTATCTTCGATGCTACCACAATGAAATCTAATTCTAACGTATCAAATAATCGTAATATTGTTTTAATAGACGGGTTGCCTTTTCCTAGCTCAATGGAATGAATGGTTTTAATGGCTACTCCACTTTTTTGACTCAATTCGTCTTGCTTTAATTTCAGCGTACTTCTTTTTTCTCTAATTATTTTTCCAAATATTTTTAAATCCATAGTCAATCTTTCAATGGGTAAAAATACTGCATTAACTCGTATTAAAAAATTATCAGTAATATGTTACCGATAATTTAATTTTTAATATTTTGTGATGAGTGGTTATGGGAATTGAATATTGTACCTTAAATTTGTATTTATGAATATGAATATTCGCGCCCTAATTATCATACTTGTTTGCCTAAGTTTTTCCAATTTAGTTGTAGCACAGAAGTCTACTCTAAGTGGTTACTTAAAAGATGCCCTGAATGGGGAAGGTTTAATCGGTGCCAATGTATATGTGAAGGAATTGAAAGTCGGCAACGCTTCAAACACCTATGGTTTTTACAGCATTACCTTAAATCCCGGTGAATATACCTTGGTTTTCAGTTCAAGCGGATATGAAAAAATCGAACGAAAAGTCCTTTTTTCAGGAGTCTCTCAAGTACTTAATTTGGAATTTAAATCAACTAATAAAGAATTAGATGAAGTGGTCGTTCGCTCGAGAGCCATAGACGAAAATGTTAAGGGGATTGAAATGTCAGTGAATAAAATTGACATCAAAACCATTCGGAAAATACCTGCATTATTAGGAGAAGTCGACCTAGTTAGAGCCATTCAGCTATTGCCTGGTGTGTCAACGGTTGGTGAAGGTGCATCTGGATTTAATGTTCGTGGTGGGGGTGTAGATCAAAACCTTGTTTTACTAGATGATGCTCCTGTCTATAATTCTTCCCATTTATTTGGTTTTTTCTCCGTATTTAATCCGGATGCAGTTAAAGATGTAAAACTTTATAAAGGAGGTATTCCAGCTCAATATGGCGGAAGGGCGTCTTCTATTTTGGACGTCAAAATGAAGGAAGGTAATTCCAAAAAGCTTGAGGTTAATGGAGGCATTGGGGTTATATTTTCTCGTTTTTCTATTGAGGCGCCCATTATAAAAGATAAAGCTTCATTCATTTTTGCTGCAAGAAGATCCTATATAGACATTTTGGCCAAGCCTTTTTTAACGGGCAACAATGCAAATGCTTCGTTTAATTTTTATGATTTAACAGCCAAGGTTAATTACAACATCAATGCTAAAAATACGGTATTCCTTTCTGGTTATTTCGGGCGAGATGTTTTTGGGACGAGTTTTGGTTTTAATTGGGGCAATGGAACCATATCATCTCGCTGGAACCACGTTTTCTCTGAAAAGCTGTTCATGAATGCCACGGCTTTTTATAGTAATTATGATTATTTATTAGACTCTGATATCGAAAATAAAAGACCCAGTGACTCATTTAAATGGTCATCTAATATTGAAAATTTAAGCATTAAGCCTGATTTTACCTATTACGTTAATCCGACAAACACGATTAGTTTTGGGGGACAAATTTTGTCATACGAATTTAAACCTGGTAAGGCTATCGCCACATCCACTGGGGAGAAGCGGGAATTTGGGCAAGCAAATAAAAAAGGAACGGAGTCATCGGCCTACATAAGCCAAGAATTGAAAATCTCACCTGTATTTTCTGTTCAATATGGAATGCGCTATTCTTATTATGACTATAAAAGTTTGAATGGGGAATATTACGATCGAGTTAAAGTGCCTATCTCAACTGAAAATGCATCAGGCTATATTTTAAAAATCAATAAAACGGATCCTACTACCACCGTTGCCTCATACGGAAATTGGGAGCCTAGGTTATCCTTGAATTTAAATGTAGGCCAAAATGCATCCCTCAAAACAAGTTATAATCGCCTAGCTCAATATGTGCATTTGATGTCCAATACGGCGGCTTCTACTCCTTTGGATGTTTGGACTTCATCGACCAATAATATAAAACCACAGTTGGCTGACCAAGTTGCCATGGGCTTCTTTAAAAATTTGGGGCCTGACGGAAATAATTATGAAACTTCGGTCGAGGTTTATTATAAGGCGATGCAAAATCAGATTGATTATGCGGATCGAGCTAATTTGTTTTTGAACCCTTATTTTGAAAAAGACTTGCTGTTTGGAGATGGCAGAGCCTATGGAATTGAGTTTTTTGTCAAGAAAAACGTAGGCAAATTAACGGGTTGGATTAGCTATACATTAGCTCGGACCGAACGAAAAATTGAAGGATTAAATGGAGGTGTCTGGTATGCAAATCGATATGATCGTACCCACACTTTAAATGTAATCGGTCAGTATAGCCTAAGTGACAAATGGTCTTTTGGGGCTAATTTCGCTTATATTACGGGTGTTCCTTATTCGATTCCTGCACAAAAATACATTTACGAAGGCATTGCCTATCCTCAAACCCAACCCGGAACCCGAGGAAATATTAGGGTGCCAGATTATAATCGATTGGATTTATCGGCCACCAAGAAAAACAAAAAAGCTGTATTTGGCAAAGGAACCTCTGAATGGGTTTTCTCCATTTATAATGTGTACAATCGAAAAAATCCTTTTTCTATTTATACTAGGCCAAATGAAGATAATTCAATGAAAACAGAGGCGGTACAGTTATCTATTATTGGTTCTTTTGTTCCAGCAGTCACCTATAATTTTTCATTTTGATGAAGGCAAATACCTCGATTTTACTTGTTTTGATGCTAGTGTTCATATTGAGTTCATGTGAGGATATCGTGACCTTGAAAACGCCTAGCTCTGATCATTATATGGTGATTGAGGCCACATTGACGAATTTGCCAGGACCTCAAAAAATTGTTTTATCTAGATCTCAAGACTATTTTGACAATACAGATGCCCCCAAAATTGTAGGAGCTAATGTCTCAATTTCGGATAACGACGGTAAAGAGTACCTATTTAAAGAAGCTAAATCAGAATTGGGGTCTTATGTTTGGACACCCACGACGCCAACAGACATTTTCGGGAAAGTAGGTAAAACATATACATTGACCGTGAAAGCTGCCAATGAAACTTTTACAGCTTCTGAAACCATGAGACGTGTTCCGCCGATTGATTCCATATTATATCAATTCGATGAAGCTAATCAAAGGCAAGCGTCCGATGGTAAACCTAAAAATGGATATGATGCACAGTTTTATGCCCGTGATCCCATGGGAATGGGCGATTGTTTTCGAGTAAAAACTTATAAAAATAAGAAGTTATTTAACGGGACTCAAAACTTGGTTTTTTTCTACGACGCGGCATTTCAAAAAGGGGCCATGGCCGATGGACTCATGTTTATTTTGCCTATCCGAAGGTCCATTTCACCGGAGCTTTATCAAGAAAAAGATACGATTAAAGTAGATCTATATTCAATATCAGAATCCCAATTTAATTTTTATTCTCAAGCCCGCTTAGAATTAAACAATGCAGGTTTATTTTCAAGGCCAGCAGCAAACATACCGACTAACTTTACAAACACGAATCCAAATTCATCCTTACAAGGAGCTGGTTGGTTTGGGATTTCAGCCGTTAGTAGCTTGCAAACCATTGTGGATCCCAAGAAAGCCAGAAAAAATATCAAGTAAATTATTCGAAATTTATAATCAGACTCACCGTATGTGATTTTAAATAATTCATATTGGAGAATGAATTAGTCGCGGTAGTAGGTTGGACATATAAATTAGTCAAACCATGTGAGAATCGAATTTCAGGAGTGAATTTGAAATATTGGAAAAAACGTTCCAATCCAAACCCATATTCAAGCGATAAATCTGAGGTATTTGCACTGAGAGCTGAGCTCTTTTTTTTCACATTGGCCTCTATGCCTAATTTCACTCCTCCGATTACGTACATTCGATGATTTTCTCGTCTGATCGACTTGTATTTGATTAACAATGGGATTTCGAGCCAAGTGGATTCCCTGGTTAATGGATTTAAATCGGGTTTTAGGGGTGATAATGGGAATGAAATTTGTCTTTCATATAGGGCAATGTTCATTCCTGTTTTTAATTCAAAATGCTTGTCAAAGGCATAATTGACCAGGCCGCCAATCTGAAATCCAAAGCTACGGGGTGATTGCACGATTGAATCGGTACCTAATTTGGCACGATCCCCATTGGTTGAAAAATTTGTCGAGGCAAAACCAAACAGAAAGCCAAAATGAATAGGTTTCTCGTCGTAGTATTCATGAAAAATCCGAACATATTTACTGTGTTGAGCCCGAACGGTTAGTTGGGTCAATATTAAACAGCAAAGGATTATCCCCGTTTTTCTCAAGATTATTTTTGTTTTTGCCCTATATAAATGGAGCAAATTCCACCCGTCATGGGTATCCAATTCGTTTCTGAATAACCTACGGATTTAAATATTTGAATAAATTCTGGCCCATCTGGAAACGCCTTAACAGATTCTGGTAAATAGGTATATGCGGAAGGATCCTTAGAAATCATTTTGCCTAAAAATGGAAGGCAATATTTAGAATAAAAGGTATATAATTGCTTCATTGGAAATTTACGCGGATTTGAAAATTCAAGAATCAAGCAATAGCCTCCTGGTTTGGTCACCCGAAACATGTCGCTCAATCCTTTTTGTAAATTTTCGAAATTCCTTACTCCAAAACTAACGATGACCGCATCAAAACTATTGTCCGAGAAGGGAAGTTTTTCCGAATCCCCTTTTTGCAATTGGATTGTTTTCTCCAACCCCATTTTTTTGATTTTCTCTTGGCCGAACGAAAGCATGCCTTCGGATATATCCACGCCTACAATCTTTTCGGGATTTATTTTTAAAGCTTCAATGGCAAAGTCGCCCGTGCCGGTGGCAATATCTAACATGGTTTTGATACCCTTGTTTTGAAGTAATTTTATCGCTTTTTTCCTCCAAATAATATCGATTCCACCGCTCAATAGATGATTTAAGAAATCATATTGAGGGGAAATAGTATTGAACATGTTGGCAACTTGTTCTTTCTTACTTTTGGATTGGTCTTTGTAGGGTACAACCATAATTTATTTTTGTTCTAATTAATTTAACCTGAATTAGAAATAATTGTTGTGCAAAATTACCGATTTTATTTGGTTTAAACCGTTGACATATGGAAAATGCCCACTAATAGCCACATGAGCGTAAAGCTGATGAGCATTGAAAAATTAACTAAAGCAGCTGCTATCCCTGTATCGAAATCAAACTCATCTGAATAGGTGATCAGCGTCATAGCTGCAGGCAGAATTAAGCAAATCAATAGCATATTGCGGTAAGCGTCGCTAAAGGGCAAAAGATAATATAAAGTCAAGCCCACACTCAAGCCTAATACGTACCTTAAAGCGAGTACTTGGAAAACTTTTTGGAATGATTTTTTCGGCAAACGGACACTAAAATAAATTCCCATCAATAATAATACCATGGGTTTATTGCCTTTTGAAATCGTTTCAATCACATCTAAAGGAATCACAGGGATACTAATCATAGCTAGATTGCAAGTTAATCCTAGGATCATGGCTTGTAATGGCGGAAGGGTTAACACTTTTGTGGCGATGGCTTTGGCAGGGTTTTTATCTTGATGTTTGGAAGATAAATAGGTTCCCATAGCATAATTAACGATAAAATTGATGAACGAATTTCCTAAGTCAAACATGATCGCATAAGTAAGGCCTTCCCATCCCCATACCCCTTCGATGAGCGGGTAGGCGAATAATCCTAAATTGAAGCCCGCGCTTCCCATGGTCATAATTCCTCGATAAGCAGGATCTTCTTTTTTGAAAATTAGAAATCCTATAATGGATGACATGCTTCCAAATAGGGCACAAATAATAGGCATCCAGATTAATTCAGCTCTAAGATCTACCTTAATCATGGTGATAAATACCAAAGCGGGGAATGTGGTGTGCATTAAAAAATTTGAAATCGCCTTTCCATCGCTGGTTTTGATGAAGCCAAAACTTTTTAACAGATATCCAAGAATTATAATAGCTAATGCGGAACCAAAAACTACGTTAGGCGAATTCATCATGATGGTTTAGGCAATACGATTCTAAATGTACTTCCTTTATTTAGCTCGGTAGATTTCAATGTTAATTTACCTTCATGGTAATTTTCGACGATTCGTTTCGCTAAAGTAAGTCCTAGGCCCCAACCTCGTTTTTTGGTACTAAAGCCGGGTGAAAATATTTTTGAGGTGTTTTTGGGGCTTATCCCCTTTCCAGAATCTGAAATCTCGATGACCAATTGGTTTAACTTTCCCTCAAATAAATGAATGTGTATTTGTCCTGTTCCCCCCATTGCGTCAACTCCATTTTTACAAATGTTTTCAATCACCCATTCAAATAGGTATTTATTGATATTGGCCGATTGATCTGGTAACAAACTAGATTGAATGTCAATGGTCACTTTGGTCGAAATACGTATTTTTAGGTAGTTGATGAAGCTGGATATTAATTCCAATAAATTTTCTTGTTTCAACACAGGAATCGAACCAATATTAGAAAAACGTGTGGTGATGGTATCCAAACGCTGAATGTCTTTTCCCAATTCAGTCACGATATCAGGATTGATGAGTGGCTCATTTCGCAAAATTTCGACCCATGCGGTGAGGGAGGAGAGTGGGGTGCCCAACTGGTGAGCCGTTTCTTTCGCTAAACCTACCCACACTTTATTCTGTTCTGCTCGCCTTGAATAGGAAAAGAAAATATAGCCTAGAAATCCAATGATCAACACAACGGTGAGTTGGGATAATGGATAATACCTCAACAATTTAAGCAATTTAGAATTTCCATAGTAGATGTATTCCTTTTGAAAACCCATATCCATTTCGATTGGCTTGTTTTTTTCAGCGATAATTTCCTGAAGCTTTAACTTTAAAACCATTTGCCTTTCATCCATGGTGGACGATTCGTTCAAGGGAATATTAATGGAGTTTAAATGCCCACTACCATCCTTCCAAATCACCGGAATGGTATTATTTTCATTGATTTTTTTAATGCGCTCAAAAAAGAAATTGATATCCGCATTTTCATCACTCGTCATTACATAGCGGATTGTTTCTGCATATAACTCGATTTGCTGCTTTTCACGCTCCTCTAATTTTGAAACTAATCCATCTGTAAAATAGAGTGAAAATGCCGCCATGATGACTGAAACTGAAAAAAAAGCAATTTTCAACCAAGTGTCTCGGTTGTAAAAAGCTAGCGGCAAAGAAACTTCTTTAAACATCTTGCATGAAAGATTTCAGTTCATGGGAACAAAAGTTTTCACTTATTACGACCATTCCTCACAAAGTACTCACCGTTTATCCACAAATCAAAAATATTTTTTTTAAAGTACTATGTATAACCAAGTACCTTTTATACATTTGTGCCAACAAAAAATAAAATAGCCAATGGATATTGAAAATACCAAGGTGCAGATGCGAAAAGGGATTTTGGAATTCTGTATTCTGCAAATTATTTCAAGGGGGGAGGTTTATGCGTCTACCATGCTAATAGAGCTTACCTCTGCCAAAATCATGGTGGTCGAGGGAACCCTTTATCCTTTATTGACCCGTTTGAAAAATGCAGGTCTTCTCGATTACAAATGGGTTGAGTCTGTTTCAGGCCCACCCCGAAAATATTATGTATTGACCGAAAAGGGCACTACTTTTTTAAAAGACCTTCATGGAACTTGGGATGAGTTGCATGCTTCTGTTTCTCAAATCATTCATCAACAAACACCACAATCATAAACGAACCGTATATGAAAAAGACATTATCCATAAACATTGCTGGCATCGTTTTCCATATTGAGGAAGATGCGTATGCAACCTTAGATACGTACCTTAAATCGATTCATGCTTATTTCAAAAACTTTGAAGGAGCCAAAGACATCGTCGACGACATCGAAGCTCGTATTGCGGAAAAATTCTGGAATATCCGCGAAACGGAAAAAACAGAAGCCATCACGCAGGTACATGTAGATGCATTAATCGCCTCCTTAGGAACGATCGCTGATTTTCAGGAGATCGAAGAGGAAGATGTTAAAAAAGATCAAACCTTTAATGAAGCCCCTAAATCAGTTTTTTCCAAGTCTTTTCGCCGTGACTTGTCCAATAAAAAATTAGGTGGCGTCGCCTCAGGAATCGCAAACTATTTTGAGATTGATCCTATTTGGGTGCGTGTCATCATGGTGGTTGGTTTCTTTGGATTGATTCCGCTATTGTACGTTGGGAATTTTGTTTTTTGGGCTTATGTGATTTGCTGGATCGCAATTCCAGGGGAAATCAATGTAGAGGCTAAGTCTTATCGGAAGTTTTACCGTGATCCTGAAAAGAAGGTGATCGGCGGCGTGATGGCTGGAATTGCCGCGTATACGGGTTGGGACATAGGATTACTCCGCATATTAGCCGTTATTTCATTGTTCTTTTTCGGGTCTGGTGCTTTAGCCTATATTTTTATTTTGGCGATTACCCCTGAGGCTAAATCATTAACGGATAAAATGGAAATGACTGGGGAGCCCATTACCTTAGAAAATATTGAACGAAATATTAAAGAAACGGTCCAACCAGATTCAGCGGAGGAAAAACCCATTACTCGAATTTTACTTTTTCCTTTCCGTGCCTTTGCGGCCATTTTCACAGCATTGAAGCCTATTCTGATGGGTGTTCGTTGGTTTGCTCAATATATTTCAGGCATC
>JABMMK010000251.1 GCA_013205605.1 Cytophagales bacterium
GCCATGGACTGGAATCATGAGTTATTGTGGTTTGGCAATATGTTTAGGACAACCAATACGTCCATTAATTTTAGTTTAATTATTCAATTGGCTGCATTTTTGGTTGTCGCACTATCACGAGGATTTGGAGCAGACGATGAACATACACATCCTGCTGAATATTATGCAATTTTACTTTTTTCAGTGGTTGGAGCCATTTTAATGGTTTCATTCGATCATATGATTATGCTGTTTGTTGGCTTAGAAATTTTATCCGTAGCCATGTATGTACTCACTGGTTCAGACAAAAGAAACCTTAAATCAAATGAGGCCGCTTTAAAATACTTTTTAATGGGCGCATTTGCCACGGGTATTTTGCTATTTGGTATCACCTTAGTTTATGGGGCAACAAGATCATTTTATGTTTCTAACTTAGCTAATATTATAGCCACCACAGCGCCAGAGTCAATGCCTAGTTTCTTGTACATAGGAGTCCTCCTAATGGTTGTTGGCCTACTCTTTAAAGTCTCAGCTGCACCCTTTCATTTTTGGACGCCCGATGTGTACGAAGGGGCGCCAACTATTTTTACTATGTTTATGTCAACCGTAGTAAAAACAGCTGGGTTTGCGGCACTATACCATATTTTATCTGGGGTATTTGGAGGCATTTATTCGACATGGGTTTTAACGATTTATTTCATTAGTATGCTCACCTTGATTATTGGAAATGTGACTGCGGCATACCAAGTAAGTGTTAAGCGAATGCTTGCCTATTCAAGTATTTCGCACGCGGGGTACATGTTGATGACTGTGAGTGCCAAGCAAATTTCATCCACATCTACGATATTATATTACTCGCTTTCTTATACGTTGGCAACCATTGCTGCATTTGCAGTCTTAATCATCGTTTCAGAATATCAAACAGGTCGGAAGGAAAAACCAGAAGATTATTCATCCTTTGAGGGATTGGCAAAAAATAATCCTGGATTAGCATTTTGCTTCACTATTTCCTTATTATCCTTAGCTGGCATACCACTGACAGCAGGTTTTTGGGGCAAATTCTTCATTTTTTCAGACAGCTTTAACCGCAATATTATTTACCCAGTCATCCTAGCCATATTAATGTCGGCGGTCGGTATTTATTATTACTTCAAAGGAATTATTGTCATGTATTTTAAAGATGGGGATATAGAAAAAATAGAAATTCCTGCATTATTTAAAATAGCATTGTGGTTTTGTACGATTGGCACACTTGCTTTAGGAGTTTATCCCAATCTTGTTAAGAGTTTATTTTAGCGAAGGATTTGAGAAAAAAAACGTCCCTTTTCAATAAAAAAGATTTGATTGCGTATTTTTTAATCGCAGGAGCCGGTGCTATTGTTCAACTCGTGTGTGGAGGATTATTAAAAGATTGGTTCAAATTAAACTATGAGGCAACGATACTCCCCGCATATTTCATCTCGGTTATTGTGGGTTTTACCTTGACTAAACTGTTTGCATTTGACGCTAGAAAAACACAGCAGACGAATCGCGAAATGGTTAAGTTTTTAATGGTAGCCACATTTTCTGGATTTGTAACGTGGTTTTTCAGTGTAATGCCTTATACATTTCTTCAAACATTAATGAGTGATTTTTATTTGCAAATTCCCTTTTCCTATAAAAAAATCAATGTGACTCAAATCCTAACCACCACCACAGGCATGGGATTTAGTTTTATCTCAAACTATGTTTTGCACAAAACTTTTACCTTTAAAAGTAGTGGATTTTACGACAGATTTAAGGACTTACTCAAGTAAATTAAGTAAGAAATATCATAAATCTTAAGTACTTCTTAGGAATTACTTAAAAAAAATAAGTCTCAATCTTATTTTAAGCTATTTAAAAGCGTTTTTAATTCAAACCTTAAAAAAACCTTAAAATTTTTGCGAAAAAATTTGTTGTTACTATTTATTACACTAGTTTTGTAACTCAAACCTTTAAATATTACAAAAATGAAAAAATTATTCGCTTTAGCTTTCGTTGCTGGTATGGTAACATTAGCATCTTGTGGTGAGAAAAAAGCAGAAGCTTCTGCTGATTCAGTTGCAGTTGATACTGCTATGGCTGCTCCAGTTGATACTGCTGCTGCTGATACTGCTGCTGCTGATACAGCTGCTGCTAAGTAATCTAAGCAACCAAGAAAAAGTCCTTCGCATGCGGAGGACTTTTTTTATGCCCAAAAATGGAAAAGAACAAAAAAATTAATTCATTTTTTGACCACTTCCCGCCAAAGGTTGCTGAGTATTGTTTTCAATTATGGCATGATTATCCATTTGACTTTATTGTCAGTAAATCGCGCCATTCTAAATTAGGCGATTATCGCTTTTCTCCTCAAAAAGGGCATCAAATAACCGTCAATCGAAATTTAAATTCATATGCCTTCCTCGTCACATATTTACATGAAGTAGCGCATTTATTGACTTATTTAACTTATAAAAATAAGGTTTTACCCCATGGGGAAGAATGGAAAAATTCATTTAGAACTATATTTGAACCGCTCTTAGAAGAAGATTTATTGCCTGTTGACTTAATACAAGTTTTAAAATCATATTTAGTTAATCCTAGCGCTACCTCGACTGGCCATGGACCTTTAGTGGACGTTTTAAAAACGTACGACGCGTCAAATTCTAGTATCACATTGCATGCTCTTCCTGAGAATCAAATCTTTTTGTTAAAAAACCTGGAGTTAATCAAAGGGAAACTACGTCGAACACGCTACTTTTGTAAAGAGGCCAATACTGGCAAACTATACTTAGTAGCAAAAAATGCACAGGTTACTCCGTTGGAATCAAATGAACTATAAATGCTATTTGATAGCCCTAATGGGATTATTTTGTATTTCTAATCCGGTATTTGCCCAAACAGATTCAAAATTATCTACTGGTAAATGGGTGAAAATTGGGATCACCCAAAATGGCATTTACAAAATTGATGCCTTTTGGCTCGATAAAAATAAA
>JABMMK010000252.1 GCA_013205605.1 Cytophagales bacterium
CCATAAATGAAGGAAGCGATGAAATTCCAAATCCACGCAACTTTATGTTGTTTGATCGAATAAAAAACACCCAGAAGTGCTGTGATTATTCCTACATATTCCAAACCATGCGATTGTATGAATTCGATCATTTTATTTTTTCAAAATGGGCGCAAAAATGACTGATTTCGCAAACGTCGCATTTGGGTGTCCTAGCCAAGCATATATATCTTCCATGTAAAATTAACCAATGGTGGGCCACCGGAATGATGTCGTCTGGCAAATGTTTGATAATAGAAAGTTCAACTTTTAGGGGTGTGTTCGCCGTTTTAGGAACAAGGCCCAATCGGCGCGAAACTCTAAAAACATGGGTGTCAACCGCCATGGTGGGCTGGTTGTAGATGACGGAGGCAATTACATTAGCTGTTTTACGGCCCACACCAGGCAAACTTTGTAAATCTTCCATCGTCTCAGGTACTTGCCCGTCAAACGAATCGACCATTCGTTGGCCCAAACCCAATAAGTGTTTAGCCTTATTATTAGGGTAAGAAACCGACCTGATGTAGGAAAAAATTTCATCTACAGACGATTCTGAAAGCGCCTTTGCGTCCGGAAATCGCTTAAATAGGTTAGGGGTTACTTGGTTGATTCGCTTATCCGTGCATTGTGCTGATAAAACCACAGCCACTAAAAGTTCAAATGGATTTGAATAATGTAGTTCTGTTTCGGCCGTAGGAAATCGGGTCGAAAAGTGCGAAATAAAAGCTTGAAATCGTTCTTTCTTTTGCATCAAATGTGCTTTGAACAAAGGTAAGAATTATTTTAAGATAGTTTTCCGTTTAGGAATGTAGGGCCGACTTAGTTTTAGCATAAGCTAAAATAGCCTCTACAGATCGGTTGGAAGGCTCCATGAGGGCCTCTTCCAATTTATCTTTTACCTTTTTAAAGGATGCTAACTCCGAGCATTCTTCAGGATTTAAAAGCTGATCGAGCCCTTCTTTTGGCTCATATAAGATTTTAACAAGGTCATTTGGGGTAAAGTTTTGAATCATAGGCACTCTCTTGTTTTTCCATCATTTTTCTTAGGTTGATCAAGGCATACCTCATCCTCCCTAAGGCCGTATTTATACTAACTCCTGTTTGTTCGGCAATTTCTTGAAAACTTAATTCCTCGTAATGCCTTAACACTAAAACTTCTTTTTGCTCCTCAGGTAATTTTTTGATCATCTCCCTAACATGAGCGATCTGATCCGATTTCATTTGCAAATCCTCTGCCGAGTCCTCCGCAAAATCAAAACTGTTAAACACCTTGGATCCATCCTCTAATACAATCGTAGGATATCTTTTTTCCTTACGAAAATAATCGATGGCTAAATTGTGAGCGATGCGTGCAACCCAAGGTAAAAATTTTCCCTCTTCGTTGTAACGTCCCGATCTAATCACATCGATCGCTTTAATATACGTTTCTTGAAGTAAATCTTCCGCTACATAACGGTCTTTTACGATCAAGTATATACTGGTAAATACCTTTGACTTACTACGCTTGACTAATGTCTCAAACGCTTTGTCTTCCCCTTGGATGTACGCTGAAATTAACGCTGCATCGCTAACATGAATTTTAATCATAAATTCTAATTATTGTTAACGTAGAGTTTTATTTCATATTGCGTCTCCTATCGATTTTATTTTGGGCGAATTGATTTTTACTATATTTCGGAGTGCCAAATTAAGTAAAACATTTTAAATTCAAAATGTGTTTGTAAAAATAACAGGTTATTCATCTTGAATTAATCAATATTTAGCACGTAATTATTTAGTAAATACGGAAAATCAATTAGTTTTGTCAAAATTTAAAATATTTAATAAATGAAAAATCTACGTTTTTTAGCCGTTTTAGTAACGGTCATTTTATTGTCAACCAAGACTTTTGCTCAAGTAGCTGCCAATGATGAATTTTCTGGTTCATATAAAATGCAGGAAAATCCTTATGTAAAAGTGTTAAAAGTAAATGTGAAAGAAGGTAAAGTAATCATCTCTGCTGAAGGTTTACCTGATTCTGAATTAGCAAAAGGTAAAACTGGAGATGAGTTTTTACTTGAGTCAATGAACGCAACGATTACTTTTACGCGTGATGGAGGCAAAGTGAAAGGATTGAAAATTGACGCTCAAGGCAACTCTTTAATGGGAGAGAAAGAAGGTGCAAGTTCTGCTTCATCTTCCATTGATGAATATGCAGCTACGTTCAAGATGGCTGATAACGAGTACGTTAAAAAAATGATGGTGAATGTAAAGGAAGGAAAACTAGTAATTACTTCTGATACAAACCCAACAGAGGGTGCGGTTTTAAAGGCATCAATTACTCCTGATGTATTTACAACAGCACTTCAAGGATATGATGCTGATATCATTTTTTCTCGTTCTGGTGGAAAAGTTAGTTCTGTCAAAATTTCTGTAGCAGGGGGCCAAGTAGTATTGACTGGCGTAAAAGAATAAGCTAGTATTAGATTAAAAGAAAAGAGGCACCATTTATGTGCCTCTTTTTGTTATATGATGTGTCACTTATTTTAGTTGGCGCTTATACAACTGGATCGTGTTTTCTAATCCATAATATAATGCATCGCAAATGAGTGCATGGCCAATGGACACCTCATCTAAGGGTGTGACATTTGCCTTGAAATACGCTAAATTTTCTAAACTCAAATCATGGCCCGCATTGACCCCTAAGCCTAATTGGTGTGCTCTAAAAGCTGCTTTTCGAAAATTTGACACTGCGTCAACCGGATTTTTTTCAAAATTTACTGCATAGGATTCCGTATACAACTCCACTCGGTCCGCTCCTGTTGACACCGCCGCCTCAACCATTTCCAAAACAGGATCCACAAAAATAGATACCCGTATACCCGCCTCGCGAAATGGACGAATTATTTTGATTAATAAGGCTTGATGTTGGATGGTATCCCAACCATGATTCGAAGTGAGTTGACCTAATGCATCGGGAACTAAGGTCACTTGTTCTGGTTTAACCGACATAATAAGGTCGATAAAAGATGCCTCAAGCGGATTTCCCTCAATATTAAATTCCGTAGTAACTATTTTTTTTAAGGCATACACATCCGCATAACGAATATGTCGCTCGTCTGGCCTTGGATGGACCGTAATGCCATCTGCTCCATAACGTTCACAATCTTTAGCGACGTCCAATACATTTGGATTATCCCCTCCGCGCGCATTTCGCAAAGTGGCAATTTTATTGATATTGACACTAAGTCTAGTCATAGCCTAAAATAAGATTGCTTATTCTGTAAATTAAATCAACTGGTTTTTTGCCAAATATTCTGCGATTTGAATCGCATTGGTCGCCGCTCCTTTACGTAAATTATCAGCTACGATCCACAAGTTTAATGTATTTTTTTGACTCTCATCCCTGCGAATTCTGCCCACAAAAACTTCATCTTTTCCGTGTGCGGTAATTGGCATTGGATATAAAAAATTCTTTGGATCATCTTGAACGATTACCCCTTCCTCATTTTCTAATATGCTTCGCACTTCTGCCAAATCAAAATCATGTTCAAATTCAATGTTAACCGCCTCCGAATGGCCACCAATCGTAGGTACACGTACGGTCGTAGCGGTAACCTGAATCGAATCATCCATCATGATTTTCTTGGTTTCCAAGATCATTTTCATCTCTTCCTTCGTGTATCCGTTGTCTAAGAAAACATCGATATGGGGCAATACGTTTAGATCAATTTTATGTGGATAAACACGGGTTATATTTTCTTTTCCTGCTCGTTCGTCAAACAATTGATCCACGGCAGCTTTTCCAGTACCTGTAACCGATTGATACGTCGAAACCACCACACGTTTAATGGTATATTTTTTATGCAATGGATTTAAAATGACAACCATTTGAATGGTTGAACAATTTGGGTTGGCAATAATTTTATCCTCCTTAGTTAAGGTATAGGCATTAATTTCAGGTACCACTAATTTTTTGGTGGGATCCATACGCCATGCGGATGAATTATCGACCACCGTTATTCCTGCCGCGGCAAATTTGGGTGCCACCTCTAAAGAAGTACTCCCGCCTGCTGAAAAAATAGCTACATCAGGCTTCATGGCGATGGCCGTTTCATAGCCAACGACCGTGTAATCAATGCCCTTGAAATTCACTTTTTTACCGATAGAACGCTCGGAGGCAACTGGTATAATTTCAGTTACCGGAAAATTTCTTTCTGCTAATACTTTTAAAATTTCACCGCCTACTAATCCTGTGGCGCCAACAATCGCAACTTTCATTTTTTATTCCAATTAAAATTTATAATTCCAAACTAAACCCACCGTTGGCCCAAATCGATCATCCGGTGCATATTTTAAACTTATTTTTGAACCATCAGTGGCCAACTCATTATACCGATTTAGCGCACGCCTAAAATGGCGAACACTGACAGAACCCAAATATAAATTGGCCACCGCAGATCCTCCCACCACAGACCAATAAAAACCATCTGACACCGCATCCTTATTTAATAAGGTATAAAAAGAAAGGATCGCCGTAATTCCAGATATCCATTTAATGTTATTTTGCTGCCTTTTGTAAATCAAAAACTCCCTACTGACAAAAGGATCTTGAGCCTCCAAAAGTGGTATCTGCAATGCAAGCGGATTGTCAATAAGTTGGCGCTTATACGCAAACTGTTTTCTAAATCCAGTTTGAGTTTCAACGATTGGGAATAATTCTTTTCTCACTTCTTTTTGACCTAAAATAGGCCCTGAAAGTATAATAAAGAATAACAATAGTTTCGACTTCACTGGTTAAAGATTATTTAATCCCATAAAATTAGGGCTTAAATTTTGAATAGGAATCTTTTTTTTGAATAAATCAACGAAATCGATAGGTCGATAAAGGCGTGATGGCAAAATCTAGGGCCACATCAAAGGGATTTAAGTCTTCAATCGGCTCGATGGGCTCATTAAGTGAAAGGCCAATTTTAATTACATCGGGTTTTGCCTGAGCTAAAAAGCGGTCATAAAACCCTTTTCCATATCCGACACGATGTCCTTGCGTGTCCAAGGCCAGTAAGGGAATAAAAATGACATCGATATCTGTCGGATCTAATCGGACCGAAGTTTCTTCCTTAGGTTCCAAAATTCCCCAATCTGATACTAAGAATGTAGATTTTTTATCGGTCAAATAAGGAATTAATTGGCTTGTATTTTTCTGAACTCTCGGAAAAATTAATTGATGATAATAAGGCTCATTGATTAAAATGGCATGAATAGGCGATGTGATAACCTCCCGCTGATGTTCTATGCTATGAAAACTCATCAGCATCAAATTTCTTGGCAATGGATTTATGAATTCAATAATTTGATTTACTAATTGGACATTTTTTAATTCAAAATCTTGCTGAGTCCAGCTTTTTCTTTCCGCCAATGCCTTTTCTCTAATGTCAGATTTTTTCATAACTAGGG
>JABMMK010000253.1 GCA_013205605.1 Cytophagales bacterium
CCAAACGTCGCAACCAAAAATTAGACGCGAGGTATCGCATCTATTTTACACATATTCATATGACAGTTTTGATGCCCAAACGTCGCAACCAGAAATTAGACGCGAGGTATCGCGTCTAATTTACACATATTCAAATGACAGTTTTGATGTCCAAACGTCGCAACCAAAAATTAGACGCGAGGTATCGCATCTATTTTACACATATTCAAATGACAGTTTTGATGCCCAAACGTCGCAACCAGAAATTAGACGCGAAGTATCGCGTCTCTACAGAATTTACCTAATAAGTTGCTCTTCCCCCCGAAATATCAAACAAAAACCCTGTCGTAAACGTACATTCTGCTGAAACGATCCAAGCCGATATCTTAGCCACCTCATCGATTTCCCCCAGTCTTCCCATGGGAATTTTGGCCACCATATATTCCAATTGCCTAGGGTCGGTATCCGCGTTCATGGCGGTTTTAATCACCGCCGGAGCAAGTCCATTGATCGTAATGCCAGCAGTGGCATATTCTTTTCCAATAGATTTGACGATGCCAATAACCGCTGCTTTGGAGGCCGAATAGCCAATCATTCCTGGATTACCTTCTTTCCCAGCCATGGACGCAATCAACAAAATTCGTCCATAGCCGAAAGGTTCCATCGCCTTCACAGCGTATTTAGTCATCAAAAAGGTACCTCGTTGGTTTACCTGATACAATCGATCAAAATCCTCTGTGGAATAATCCGTTATTTTGGTACTAGTTGGCCCCACGATACCGGCACAATTGACCATGATGTGTATTTGGCCATATTTTTTGCCAACTTCCTCATAGGCTGAAACGATGCTTTGCTCTGAAGTGACATCGGCGACAATGGTCATGACTTCGTGGCCGGCCAAATTGAATTCGCTTTCTGTTTGCTCTAATTTGGATGGGTTGCTATCGAGTAATACTACTTTTCCTCCTTCTGAAGCTATTAATTCAGCTATTCCTTTCCCTAAGCCATCTGCTCCGCCACTGATTAATGCCAACTGATTTGTAAATCTTGCCATGTTTGCTATTTGTTTGAAAATAAAATCCTAACATAGAACAATTTTGTGAAATTTTAATACTTAATTGGAATACTTTTTCACCAAAAACCTATTTAATATGATAACCCTTTTAATCACCCTATTATCTCTTGGGGTAATTTTAGTAGCCATATCAAAATTTGACATTCATCCATTTTTAGCTCTTTTCATTGGTGCCATTGGTTTTGGTATTTGTGTCGGAATGCCCACAGACCTTATTTTAAAATCAATCAAGGATGGTTTCGGTGGAGTTTTAGGCAGTATCGGCCTTTTGATTTTATTAGGGGTAACCATCGGTACTTTCCTCGAAAAAACAGGAGGCGCCATGGTCCTTGCCCAAAAAGTCCTTTCATGGATTGGCGAAAAATCCATCATGCTAGCCATGATGCTGAGCGGCTGGATCCTTTCCATTCCCGTGTTTGGCGATAGTACTTTTATCATGATGAATCCCATTAGTAAGTCTCTTTCATTTAAAGGAAAAGTGCCTTATGCGGCAACCACCGTAGCTTTGGCTTTAGGTGCAACGGCAAGTCATTCACTCGTTCCACCTACTCCTGGTCCAATTGCCGCTGCAGGGATTATTAACGCCGATTTAGGCATGGTTATTTTTTGGGGCATCGTAGTCAGTCTCATCAGTTTAATACCCTGCTATTATTTTGTGAAAAAATACGTCACTAAAATAGAACTTGAACCCAAATTTGCCGAAGGCGAACAACAAGAAACCAGCGGAAAAAAACCATCTGCTTTCAAATCATTTTTACCCATTATTTTTCCACTTTTACTCATTATTTTAGCTTCAGTGGCCTCTTATCCCTCTAAGCCATTGGGCGAAAATCAATTGACCGACATCATCCTTTTCTTAGGAACTCCCATCATTGCCCTGTTAATAGGCGCTTTTTTATCCTTTACCCTTCCTGAAAAATTTGATCGCCAAGTGCTTTCTTCGACGGGCTGGATCGGTGATTCTTTAGTGATCGCCGCCCCCGTGATTTTGATTACAGGTGCTGGAGGGATTTTTGGAAAAATGCTTCAAAATTCAGGGATTGCTGATATTGTGACTTCAAATATGAGCACGGCCAACTGGGGAATTTTTCTACCCTTTATCATTGCCTTTTTTCTGAAAACAGCTCAAGGATCATCGACGGTCGCGATGATTACAACAGCTTCCATCATTGCTCCCATCTTAGGGACTTTAGGACTTGACTCAGAATCGATGCGGGTATTTGCCGTTTTGGCGATAGGGGCAGGTGCGATTGCTATTTCGCATGCCAACGATAGTTTTTTCTGGGCTGTAACTCAATTATCTGGTTTGACGATCAAAGAAGGAAATAAATCTCATAGCGTCGGTACAGTCATCATGGCTTTCACTTCTATTTTAGCCATTTATTTGTTGACATTTATCGCCTAACATAATTTTTAGCCTCCCGAAAAGACATTATCGGGAGGCTATTTTTAACGGGCAGTCCAACCGCCATCCACGGACAACATAGCACCTACCATATAGCTACCAGCGTCACTCGCTAAATAAATGGCGGCTCCTTGAATTTCTTTTAACTCAGCCCAACGGCCCAATGCCGTGGCACCTACCACAAATTTCAAACCCTCCTCCGTATCAGCAATCGGTAAATTCATTTCCGTTAAAAATGGACCTGGGCAAATAGCATTGACATTGATATTAAAGGGCGCCATTTCTAAGGATAATGCCCGAGTCATTTGGACCACCGCTCCTTTACTCGACGTATAAGGCGTGCGATTTGACAATCCAATGAGTCCTAATGCACTCGCTAAATTAATGATGCTTCCCCTTTTTCCCTTTTTCATGTAAGGAATCACCGCCCGAGAACTTAACCAGGTCCCCGTCACGTTAACATCCATCACTTGCTTGAAATCTTCGAGCGATAACTCATCGATCGCCCCTCGGATATTTATTCCCGCACTATTGATTAAAATATCTATTCGTCCCCATTGTTTAAAAGCAAATACCGCCATCGCTTCAGTTTCGGCTTGTTGGGTTACATCCGCTTGGAAAAAAAGGGCATCGACCGGATAGGTAGTAGCCAATTCTTTTGCCGCATTTTCGCCTTCCTCTTTATTTCGATTCACTAATAAAATATGTGCTCCGGCAGAGGCCAGTCCCGCCGCCATGGCAAGCCCCAATCCTTTTGATCCACCCGTAATAATGGCTACCCTTCCTGTCAAATCAAATAAATTAATTCCCGGAAATTCTTTCTTGTCTAATCCTACGCTCATTTTTATGTTATATTTATCCTAGTCCTAATTTACTTTTACTATACTGTAAGCAATCCACGATGTTTTTTTCTTCAAAAGCTAAAGCCTGCTCTCCGGTCAATTGGCTCGTGGATGGTAATTTACCCTCAAATTTTCTCTCCCTCACCATGCCTAAGGTTTTGGCTAAAGCAGATGATGAAATATCACCCATGGTCTCATAATAGGCCGCATCCAAACAAGGTATTTTTAAGGGATCTCGAGTGATCATTTCCAAGTTAAACGTAATCGACGGATTTAATTTTTTGCACAAAGCTACAGCAGCAGGCAAATCGACGATTCCCTGACCCAAAGGAACCTCCGAAAGTAAAAACCCTTTTTCATATTCTTGGACCCCCATATCTTTTACGTGCGTAGAGAATGAATAAGGGGCTAAAGTTTTAATAACCTCCATGGGATTTTCTAAAAGCGATATATTATTTCCAAAATCCAAAGTAACACCCACCCATTCACTTTGAATCAGTTTGATGAGTTCTACCATTTCTTCAGCCCTAAAATCCTTGTGATTTTCTACCGCTAATTTAATTTTATGTTTCCTGACAATCGGCTCGGCTAAACGCAAAGATTGAATGGCGATCGACTTAAAATGTTGGAATTCAGCTTGCGAATGAAAATTTTCATAGCGCCTGCCAGATAAACAAACCGTTCTTAAGATCTTGGCTCCCGCCTCTTTTGCATATACTAATTGGGCTTCAAACCTGGCCAAATCGGCCTCATTCTTAGGTAAACCTATGCTCCCTTCCATGTATAAACCCAGTTTTTCTCTTTCATCCCGCATTTTTTTAGTAAAATCATCGGTCCAATCATTCAAGGTTACTTGAATTCCACCGGCACCTATTTCCTTGCAATGCCTTAAAAGCTGCAAGGCATTAGTGAAACTGGGGTAATTATCGCTCGCCGTTTTAGAATTCCAACGAGCCCAATACGAATGAACCACAACGCCCATGGCAGGACCTTCGATGGGTTTGATGGTTTCTCCGTTTGCCCCATAAATACCTAATGCCGCTCCCCCAATGCCTAATCCCAAACCTCGCAAAAACTTTCTGCGGTCAATCTCTTGCTCAATCATTAGTTCTTTCTTGTCCATCATTCATCAGATTAATTAGGTTTCTTTAGACTCTCAACGTATCTCTTTATTTCACTCGTTTTCCAAGGATACACTCGCCCTTGCGAAGCATTTCTGGTGGAAAAAATAAATCGACTCGCTACAGGCTCCGCTTGATTTCCCCACTCATTTCGAATGTAAGTTAAAATAGAGGCTATATCCGAATCTCCCATGGTGGAATGTGCAGGCATGATAGGCAAGATCGTTGGCGCATCATATTTTTTTCCAGCCACCACCATCGGACCTTCCATCCCATGCAATACAATCAGCGATAGGGTAGTGGCATCCCCCAAAACCCACTCAGAAGCCTTTAATGGCGGCGCAAATCGGTTGATCCCCTTGCCATCCACCCCGTGGCAACCTGAACAAGTAGCCAAATATTTTTGTCGGCCCTCCGCAAATTGTATTAAGGACTTTTCATCCAAATAGGTTTTTGAATCCTTCTGGCTAATACTAGTTTTCTGAGGCCAATGAAACATGTTTTCCAACATGGCCCATTTATTCTCATCCAAAATTTTATTTTTCTCTTTGAAAATTTCAGGCATCGCCGCCAATTGGATAGGTTTAAGGTCTTTTCGATTGGGTGCTTGAATCGCCAGCGAGGTCAAAAGGACTTTTTCCTTCCATGTCATAGGCCCTTTCCCTTTCAAATCCACGAGCGCCAAAACAGCTTTTATTTCACTTTCTTTTCCTTTTTTTACAACAGCAGAAGTGATCATTTCCAGCATAATTTCTTTGTCGGCCGTAGCTGCGACCCAACTATTCAATGAAATCAAATAGCTGAGAAATTCATATTCTCGATTCCATAAACTACTCATGACCGCATCCCTCAAAAGGCCCGAGTGTATGTGTTGGCCCAACAATATCCCCAATAATTTAGATTGAATATTAGGACTTGCCATTTGAACACTGAGGGCTAATTGGACTGCCTCAGTGGGTTTAGCCCGCTGCGCGATGGCCAATAGTTTTTCGTCTAATATGGCAGTGGGCCTATTGGGTTTTAGGCTTAGCAACCTCAAGGCATTGTTTTTAATCAGGCTATTCTCATCTGAAATCAATGAGCTTAGAAATTCTGTATCAGCCGCTTGCAGTCCATCCAATGTCCACAAGGCATGTAAACGGCCTAAAGTGTACGCATTTTTTTTGACTGCTTTTTTCAGCTCAGGGATCAGCGATTTGTCCTGACTTTCAATAAGAAGCCTTTGAGCCATATCCCGATAAAAACCATCTGGATGGCTTAAATGTGAAATCAATGCTGGACCACTGGCTTGCTGTAAAGCTTGGACTTTTCTACCTTTTTTACCCTTTGGGACAATGCGCCAAATTCTTCCCATGTGAATAGGCGCGTCCAATTTTCTTTTAAGATTTTGTTCTTTTAGATAGGGGGTCATATAGGAACCATGCTGAATGATTCCGTGGTACATATCCGCTATATATAACGCGCCATCAGGTCCCAAAGCCATTTGGGTCGGCCTGAAACGCTCGTCAGTAGAGGCTAAAAATTCGCGTTGGGGATTTGGGTCATAGGCCTTTAAAATCCCATTTTTTTCAGTAACTACATTTCGCTTGATTAAATTCCCTGCCGGTTCACATACCAACGCATTGCCATAATATGGCTTGGGAAATAGCGTACTTCTTAAAACCAAGGGCGAGCAAGCAGCCGTAAATTCCATGAGCCGACCTTTCTTGTCCAAAGTGCCCTCGATGTATCCTCGATTGATGGCTGGATTTGACCTTATTGGAAAAATTCTTCGATCGGTGGTTAAGCCATGATCAATCCCGGAACTAATGCTGTGATTTTTATTTCTTGTAATGCTATTGGCCGGTACTAAATCGGCATGCAATTGCGACCAATTATAATTATAAAATAACCTTCCTTGGTCATCATGACTCATGCCCCATTGGCCCCTAAATTCAGTACTATCTCGCTGCCATTTTCCTTCCATGAGGCGATACCGAAGCCTCGATTTTACATTGTAATACCAATTGTCCAAATTTAAAAGAAGGCCATTATCCGAATGTTCCGGCGCTCCATTTTTTGCATAGGTTGAATCTAACAGAACTTTTGTATCGGCCTTTAAGTCTCCGTTGGTGTCTTGTGTCAACCAAAGTGCTTTGTTTTCAGAAATTAATGCCCCTCCTTTAATGAGCCCTAGGGCCCTAGGAAGAATTAAACCATCTAAATAAATCGTGCTTTTGTCCATAACCCCATCCCCATCTTCATCTTCTAAAATCGAAATCCTGCCAGATTTTTCAACCTCTCCTTTGCCGGCAATATCCGGCATAAATCCGCGCATTTCTACGACCCATAGCCTTCCGTCTCCATCAAAGCTCATGGCCACCGGTTCTTGGACCATGGGCTCTGAGGCGACTAATTCTATCGTAAATCCAGGCTCTATTTTAAACGTTGATTTTTCCTGAGCGGGCGTTCTCACGGGAGATATATCCCATTCAGAGCTCCTTGGGCTTTGAGCACAACATAAAATAAATACCAGGAGCAGGGTTACCCTCATGTTAAAATCTAAATTTGTTTAAAATCCCTTTACTTCCCAGCCTTTTCGGTAGGTTCTCTTTAAAAACTTTTCCGCCGCTGGATAATTAGGGAATTTCATTTTGGCTGAATCCCAAGTTAGCAATTGGTCCGGTACGCGAATTGCAATCGTTCCTAATAACACAGCTTCCGCCATAGGTCCCGATTGTGCAAAATGAGATTCGGTTTTCTCTCCTCCCAAACACGCATCCACAAAATGATGGTAATGATTTCTTTCGGCCAATGAAGGTAATTTCACCTCTTTTGGTGCGCCAAAAGGAATGTAAACAGGCATTTTTCCATGAGGAATTAATAAGGCGCCTTCGGTACCGATCAACATCGATGATTCAGCTGGATATTCTCCATCCTTATATAAATTCATAATCTCTTTCGGTGGATAAAACTCACCATCAAACCATTCTAATTGGAGTGTGTCTTTCTCCGTCAACTCATTTCCCGGAAATTGCCAAGTAATATGATTTCCTTGAGGCCATGTATCTGCACGGCGCTCAGGTGAATTTTGCCACGATTTTTGTACTTCTGCTACGACCGATTTAGGGGGCTTCAATCCCAAACCTTTCCATACCGCGTCAAAAATATGACAACCGATATCTCCAGACCAACCGGTTCCAAAATCTTGCCAAGTTCTCCAAATAGCCGAATGATAAATATCGGGTGCATATGGCCTTACCGGCGCTGTTCCTATCCACTGATCCCAATGTAATTGTGAAGGAACTTCCTGTCCCTGTGCGGGTCTTGGACCAACTAATCGGTATTTAGCTACCGCACCAGGTCTGTTGGAACATAAATACGCATGTGTTACTTTACCTATGAGGCCTTGCTTGATCATAATCACCCCAGTTCTGTCACCCATCATAGAAGCAATTTGAGTTCCCAGTTGGGTTGTAACTCCCGCCTTTACCGCTTCTTTAGTTAAAGCACGCACCTCGGCCACATCATGGCACATAGGCTTTTGGCAATACACATGTTTTTTATTTCGGATCGCTTGAACCGCAATCGCATAATGATTATGATCCGGCACCGTTACATTCACTGAATCAATGTTGTCCTGCTCCGCTTTTAATAATTCACGGTAATCGGTATAAGTTCGCGCCCCTGGACACAAGTCCGCAGCACGTTTTAGATTTTTTTCATCTACATCACAAATAGCCACGATCTCAACAGATGCGTGTTTTTTGAATTGTTGCAAATCGCCCCAACCCATTCCACCTACGCCAATGGCCGCATGTCTTAATTTAGCTCCCGCAGGAATCTTCGCTACGGCTTCATTGCTAAACAATAAAGGACCTGCGATCGCCGCCGTCGCCGCCTTAATCATAAATTCTCGTCGAGAATTTGCTTGTTCGTTGTTTTTCATAGGTTTAGGTTTTTGAATATGTAATTTATTTTATTTTTTTTATAGTTAAGTAAATAGCTGCCATGATTTTTTCTTCAATGCCATTTTCAAAGGGTCCCGGCATTCCATAATAGATCATACTGGAATCCGCCTCATACCCGCCTTCTTTTAATACGCGTTCTGAAGGGATATAACACATGACCTCATTGCTATAGCCGGCCACAAAAATATTTTTCCCAGGAAATTCTTTTTTGGTCCTCAAGGAATAATCAACCACCACTTCGCCACCTAAGGCAATCATTCTGAACTCATTGCCCAATCGAATTCCTTGGATAGGATAGGAGTAGGTTTCGGTGTTCCAACCTTTATTATAGGCCTCCAACATCAATTTAGCCCTTCTTTGGATAAACTTATCTGAACTCTGTAAGTCTTTTTGATAATCAGCAGCTGGTACTTTTTTGAACTTTAATGGAATGGTGCTAAAATAAGATTGAAGCTCATTCTTGATGGGCTTTAATTCTTTTGAATGAACCAAAGCAACCACTTGGTCTGCGAGGTTATTTCCATGTTTTGTAGCCAGTTCCACCGTTCCGCGGGGTTCCGGATTTTGATCTCCCGCACAACCTAAAATAAAAAAGGCAGTAGCTGTAGGAATTTTTTTCTCAATGTCAAGCTGCGCAAACCCCGCATAGTCGCCATTAATCAAATAATTATTGCCCATCAAAGTCGTGTTGTGACACGCATAGCCAAACAAAACAGCTTTAATTTCACCCGAGGAATTCATGAATTTTAATACCGGTACCTCATGATCGATGGGTCCCGGGAGGTTAATGCCATTTTTCTGAGCCGCCAAAGCTCGTCGGTTGATGGCAAAGTCGGCCGATGTACGTCCCACTGAAACCTGCATAGGTTCTTGATGCTCATAAGCGTTGACAATCACAGTCACTAGTTTGTCTACCAAAACTTGTGTGTATTCCGAAACGATTTTTTGATCTGCTGGACTATATTCCGATATGACACTTAAAGACGGCCATATCATAGGCCCAGAATGTGTATGTGAGGAATTAAACATGAGTTGGCGCCTCTCGATCCCCAATTTTACCTGAATTTTTTCAGCCACCTCCACGGATACTTGGTGCGAGAGTCCCAATAAATCCGTGGTCACAATGATCATCTTCTCCTCCTTATTCGATAACACCAGGGCCTTCGCCCATAAATCATGCAAAACTCCTTCTGAGGGCTTATCCCGATTCGCATAGCCGGTCATAAAAGCGGGAGATTTGGGTGTGATGTTGATTTTGGCAATACCCACCTGCATCGCCGACTGCGAAAAACCGTTGGCGCACGTGAACAAACAAACAAATAAAATAAACCTTATTTTCATGCGATTAAATTTATCTTGATTAAATCCGTGACCGTCCGACCCTCTCGGTTAATTCTTGCCAAGGTATAAATATTTCCCAAGGTATCTACTGCAATTGAATTTACATATAAAGGTCTTTCATTTTTAAAAAATGGCGCCATGATCTTGGTAGGTATTTGTCGCAATTTCATAGGTGATGAGGTGTAAGTTTTCTAATCCTTTGGCTGCTCCTTTGGCAATGGATTTTTCTCCTTCAATCCTTTTGCCATTTTTATAAATGGGTCCACCCGTTAAATTTTAAATGGTTTTCCCGTCGGCTCCCAAGGTGAATCCTATATAGCCATACCTGAAATGATCGAAAAATTAGATTTGGATAAAATCCCTGCATGTATACTTAATATAGATGCGCTTTTAATAAAATCTCTTCTGTTGGCATTTTTCATTATAAACTTTCCTTTTAATACTAACCATGATCATCAATGCCTTAAGCTTTTTGATTCATGAAAACCCTTTTTTAAATGAACATTCTGTAAAATAAATTTATTGGTAAATTAATTAATATTTACAGAAAAGGTTTTGTTTTTAGTAGTTTTCATCATAAATTTCGGTTCATTTTTTTTACTTAAACTATATTAACATGAAAAAAAATTTACTAAGCAAAATTTTGTTTTTGCTGGTATGCCTAGTCTCCATGTCATGGAGTGCAATGGCACAATCTCAAACCATCACCGGAAAGGTGACTGATGAAAAAGGAGAGGCTTTAGTAGGTGTTAACATCATACTAAAGGAAACCAGTAGAGGAACAAGTACAAACATCGATGGAAAGTACACCATCTCGGTTCCTGGCGCAAGTAGCCAATTAACATTTACTTCAGTGGGTTATGACAGCAAAACCATCACGGTAGGAAGTCAGACATTGATCAATGTTGTTTTGGCGGCAAATGCTCAGAACTTATCTGAAGTAGTCGTGATCGGTTACGGTACTCAACGTAAATCTGATTTAACGGGTGCTGTGAGTTCAATCAAGACAGAACAATTGTTGGAGCGTCCAGCATCTTCATTAAACCAAGCTTTGGCTGGTCGTATGGCGGGTGTTCAAGTGAACAACAACTCAGGACGTCCAGGTGGTCGTACTACAGTGCGTGTTCGTGGATTTAGTTCGATCAACTCATCAAACAATCCTTTGTATGTAGTGGATGGTGTCATGCTTCCTCAAGGAACATTAAACCAATTTACGAATGCCATCGATTATTTGAATCCAAATGATATCGTTTCAGTTGAGGTGTTGAAAGACGCATCGTCAACGGCCATTTATGGTGCTCGTGGAGCGAATGGTGTTATTTTGGTAACAACTAAAAAAGGTCAATCGGGCGAAGGAACCGTTACTTACAATGCTGATTTCAGTGTGAACGTAACAGGACCAAACAAGCCTCAAGTATTAAATGCAAAGCAATACCTGGCTGTGGAAGATTTATCATGGAAAAATATGGAGAAGTATGATCCAATTGGCTGGAAAAATGGCAAATGGGCTGCTTACGATCCGCGAATTCGCCGTGCTAATTATAGCAAGCAGTTTCCAGGTGTTTTTGATTCAAATTTAAATCCTTTGTATGATACAGATTGGTTTAATGAATCGACTCAAGCTAAATTATCTCAAAATCATCAATTAGGTTTTAGTGGTGGTAATAATCGTACACAATATTCATTTTCTATTGGATATCGTGATGATCAAGGTTTAGTAAAGACAACGTATTCGACACGTTACTCTAGCCGTTTTACCATTGACGATCAAATCAAATCATGGTTGAAAGTTGGAGGTACATTAGCCTACAATAATCAATCTGAGCGTATGTCAGATGTGAATGATGCAGTATCACGTCAAATCGTGGAAGATTTTCCTTTCTTGCCTGTAACCTATGCGGATGGTACGTATGCAAATAACCGTGATTTCCCTTTTGCGGAAGGTACTTTCAGTTCAGTACACCGTTTAATGGGAAGGCAATGGATTTTGAATACTCAAACAACTACGGGTAGTATTTATTCAAACATTACGTTCATGAAGGGATTAGAGATGAAGACTGTGCTTGGTGCTAATATCATGACTCAGGAGAACAACTCTTCTCAGACACGTACATTGGCAATTGCCAACCAAGGAGAGGCATCTGCTTCTAATTCAAAAGAGACTTTTTGGTCTTTAGAGAATTACTTGACCTATACTAAACAATTCAATGATATTCATTCATTGACAGCTTTATTAGGTTTTTCTTGGCAACAAACAGATGCTTTTAGTATTAGTGCTAACGTGCGTGGATTTGCAACGGATTATTTCGGATTTAATAACTTAGGGGCTGCGGCAACTTTAGGAGGTATTGGATCTGGAGCATCTAAATTTGCCTTTAATTCTTATTTCGGTCGTGTTAACTATGGCTTAATGAATAAGTATTTGGCTACCGTTACTGCTCGTGCGGATGGTTCATCTCGTTTTGGAGAGAATAATAAATTTGCTCTTTTCCCTTCAGGTGCATTAGCTTGGAGAGTATCTGAGGAAGATTTCTTGAAAGGGAGTTCGACTATTTCTAATTTAAAAATAAGAACTTCTTATGGTATTACGGGTAACTCTGAAATTCCTTCTTACTCATCTCTTTCTTTGTTGAACTCAAATTATGCTGCCGTAATTAATGATGCGCGTGTATCAGGAACAGGTATTTCTCGTTTGGCTAATCCAGATTTGCAATGGGAGAAGACAGCTCAAACGGATTTCGGTATTGAATTGGGATTATGGAATGGCCGTGTAAGCCTTGAAGCTGATTACTACTACCGTTTAACTACAGACATGTTATTAGATGCTCCGGTACCTACTACGTCTGGTTATGGTACGATTCGTAGAAACGTAGGTTCGATGGAAAACAAAGGAGTTGAATTTGCCATTAACTCGGTGAATGTAAACACGAAAGGTTTCCAATGGAATACAAATTTCAATATTTCATTCAACCGTAATAAGGTTTTATCTTTGGCTACTCCGTCTGATATCTTCAATGTGGGAGGTCCTAACTTTACCAACCCAACCAATATCATCCGTATTGGTGAGCCAGTAGGTTCATTCTGGGGATTGACTCGTTTGGGAGTTTGGAGCGAGGCTGAGCGTGATCAAGCGGCTAAATTCACTTCATACAGAAATGGATTAACGATGTTGCCTGGAGATTTGAAATACAAAGATTTCAATGGAGACAATGCCATCACGGATGCGGATCGTCGTATTATCGGAAATGGTAGCCCTGATTTCTGGGGTTCATTGACCAACACATTCAAGTATAACAATTTTGATTTGATGTTGGAATTAGCTTATTCGTATGGAAACGATGTGATGTTAATGAACTTACACCCATCAGAAGATCGTACTGCCTTAGCCAATAGTTATACAACGGTATTGAACGCTTGGACTCCAACAAACCAAAACACGATGATTGCTGAAATACGTGATACACGTGCGGGTTATGTGACCAACGTAGATACGTGGTGGATTAAGGATGGTTCATTCTTAAGAGGAAGAAACTTGTTGTTAGGTTATACTTTCCCGAGTAATGTAACTAGCAAGCTTAAGTTGAGCCGTCTACGTGTGTATGGAACTGCTCAGAACTTCTTCTTATTAGTTAAAGAGGCAGGTGTAGTAGGTGATCCTGAAACTACACCATTGAATCAAGGTGGCGGTAACAGTGCATTCTCGCAAGGTATGATTTGGCACAACTATCCAAAGCCAACGATTTACATGTTAGGTCTACAAGTTGCATTTTAATTCTACGGATCATTTAAATTTAAAAATGTCATGAAAACAAAATTAATTTCCAAAATATATACGATCGCCTTGGTAGGCGTACTAGTGTTTGGACAATCGGCTTGCTCAGATTTTTTAACTGAAAAGGCGCCGTCCAACTTAACACCTGAGAGTTTTTATACCATCCCAGATCATGCGGAGGCAGCTATTGCATCTGTGTATGCTGATTTGAGATTTATGGGTAATGGTGCGGGTATTTTCTCGGCCAACTGGCAATTGCTAGAGGCTCTAACCGGAACTTCTACAACGGAGACTGCTCAGAATTCAGATTTGAATAACCTATATGGTTTAGTGCATGATGGATATACTGTTCACATTGTCAATTATTGGGGTGGTCTTTACAAGGTAATTGCGCAGGCAAACCAAGTAATTGAGAAAGTTCCAGCGATTACACCGATGGATGCTAAACAAAAAAGTAAGATTTTAGGAGAAGCTCGTTTCTTACGTGCATCTGCTTATTTTACTGCCGTACGTTTATGGGGAGATATTCCATTAATTACAAAACCACAAACGGCTTCTTCTGCAGATTTTCTTCCATCAAGAGCTCCTGCGGAGTCTATCTATAAGTTGATCGTTGAAGATTTAATCGCTGCTGAAGCGGCTGGATTAGATTGGATGGATACACGTGGTCGTGTGGGTACAGCTGCTGTAAAGGCTCAATTGGCCGAGGTGTATTTAACAATGGCGGGTGGTACTTTGAATAAAGGAGCTAGTCATTATAAATTAGCTGCTGATAAAGCATTTGAGGTAATTACCTATGCGAATAGCAATCCAACATCCGTTAATTTATTCACTACTTATTATGATGTCCATAGAGAATCAACGGAGAATAAATTAGAACATTTGTTTATGATTCAATACAATAACGCTGTGGCTGGTAATCCAATGGGTAATTTCTTCCCTAACTTTAAGCCAGTGACTTATAATGGTCCAGGAGGAACAGGTTCATCAGTTCCAGTCCCAGCTTTTTATAAATCATATGAGGAGGGAGACCTTAGAACAAAGGATCAAGAAGGATATTTCTATACAAGTTACTATACCAATGGTAACGGAGCCCCTTTTAGCTTAGGCGCTCCTTATGTATTTAAGTATTTTAATCAAACATCTAATGGTGCTCCTGGAGTTGCTGGAACTCGTAATGACAACTTGAACGTTCCTCAAATCCGTTATGCGCAAGTGTTATTGACCTATGCTGAAGCTCAAAATGAAGTGGGTGGACCTACACAAGCGGCTTACGATGCTTTCAAAAGAATTCGTGATCGTGCGAAGTTAACTACGCCTGCTTTGGGTTCTTACACAGCGGCTTCATTCAGAACAGCAGTTTGGAAAGAGCGCTGGCATGAATTATGCTACGAGCAAATTACTTGGTTTGATATGGTTCGTTTGAAAAAAGCGTTTAACCAAAATACGAAATCCTTTGAGGAATTTGTAGGTCATACAAACCTTAGTTC
>JABMMK010000254.1 GCA_013205605.1 Cytophagales bacterium
ACGTAGGTTTAAACTATCGATATCAAGAAAGTTGGGGCATTCGCTTAGGCGTCCAAGCAACCAAAAGAACCTACATCGGCTACGTCTATGAAATGCCAACGAGCGTGATCAGTAAAGTGACTAACCAAACACATGAGTTGGCCCTCAGGTTTTTTATCTTAAAGGATAAAAACGACAAGGAAGAAAAACCGGCGAAGAGTAAATAAATTTTTGCCGAAATTCTAGTTATAAAGCGCTTAATTAAATGCGTTTCAACTGCTTATTAAATAAATAATTTAAGCTGATATTCCACACAAAATCATCTCCTGGAATCCTGGAGCGCAGCTTTTTGTTCATAATGGAAGATATGGTGAATGGAATATGTTTATTTGAAAGCGTCAACGTTTCCGTGATGCAATAGCCATCTACTCCGCCAATATCCAAATAATAGATTTGTGGAAAGCGATATGACACCGACCTATTAAATTTCAGGATATTTGAAATGATCAAGTACTCGATCACAATTCGTTTCTTGTTTATTTATTTCTCTTTAGCTTTACTAAATTTACAAATTTAGTAAAGCTGCTTGCTACAGTCTCGTTCAATGCAAAGAATCAAATTTGAAGAATTAAAATCTACAATAAAAAAGGCCTTTATCCGTGTAGGAATGTCCGAAGATCAAGCCGAAATTTGTGCTCAAACACATGCGGAAACAAGTTGCGATGGCATCTTTTCCCATGGGCTAAATCGGGTGGAGCGATTTGTCAATTACATTGAAAACGGCTGGGTAAACCTAGGTGCCAAACCGAATTTAGAGCAACAATTGGGGTCCATTGAAATTTATAATGGCAACTTGGCACCCGGAGTAACCAATGCTTTTTTTGCGATGGATCGCGCGATTGACATAGCAAAAACCACAGGTTTGGGATTAGTTTCCTTGAACAATACAACCCATTGGATGCGGGGCGGAACGTACGGTTGGCACGCGGCAAACCAAGGCATGGTCGGAATTTGCTGGACCAATACAGAATCTTGTATGCCCGCTTGGGGTGCCACATCAGCCAGCATTGGCAATAATCCCTTTGTCATCGCGATTCCGAGGCAAGAAGGTCATGTGGTTTTGGACATGGCCATGTCTCAATATTCGTATGGAAAATTAGAAAATACTCGGTTAAATAATGAAAAACTACCCTATGTTGGTGGCTTTGATTCGGATGGCTTGTTGACGGACGACCCAGGGGAAATAGAAAAAACGAGACGTTTATTGCCGACCGGTTATTGGAAAGGCTCGAGCTTCGCCATCATGTTAGACTTGTTGGCCAGCCTTCTGTCCAATGGAAAAACAACGGC
This sequence comes from Cytophagales bacterium, assembly GCA_013205605.1. Taxonomy (GTDB): domain Bacteria; phylum Bacteroidota; class Bacteroidia; order Cytophagales; family Spirosomataceae; genus Aquirufa. The sequence continues at coordinate 1,330 of JABMMK010000254.1, forward strand.
GGCTATCGACCAATACGGATATGGAAATTGTGGGGGATGCTCCCAAGTTTTCATCGCAATAGACCCGCTCAAAATGAATGATCAGCCGTTTGTAGACCAAGCATTAAAGCAGACCATTGAACATTTGAGGCAAGCCACACCGGTTACAGAAGGAGGAGAAATTCTGTATCCGGGGGAAAGATCACTCAGAAATAGGCGAGAAAATTTGGTCAAAGGGGTTCCTGTTCATGAGTCGGTGTGGGAAACGGTGAAGAAATTAGCGGGGTTAGAATAAAAATTTACGGCTTAAAGAAGAAATTTGTTGGCATATTTCTACCTACAGAAATCCACAAAAATTAACCTCCGCTTTCAGGATAAATTTCAAAGAAACGTTTTGATTCCTAGGCTATTTCAAACAAAGTCGTAATTTTAAAACGATTTTATAAACCTATGAATATGAAAATGTACCATTACTTGATTATTGCTATGCTGTGCATATCCATCAGCCCGACATATGGATTTAATCGTGCTAATCTAGGGCCAGATTCCAAGCCTGGCAAAAAACAAAAATTGTTTGACGGAAAGACATTTAAAGGCTGGGAAGGCGACACTTTAACGTGGCGCATCCAGGATGGGATGTTGGTGGGCGGCTCCTTAGAAACAAGAGTTCCTCACAATAATTTCCTCGTGGCTAAAAAAATCTACCATAATTTTTATTTGAAACTGAAGATAAAATTGACCGGAACGGAGGGCTTTGTCAACTCAGGAATTCAATTTCGAAGTGTGAAAGCCACCAATCCAGCCTATGAAATGATTGGGTATCAGGCGGATTGGGGTAAGGATTATTGGGCTAGTTTATATGACGAATCCAGGCGCAATAAAACGCTGATGAAGCCCAATGAAGCGGATGTTCTTTCTTGGATCAAGCAAGGCGATTGGAATACCTATGAAATAAGAGCGGAAAACGAGCGAATTCGCCTTTACATAAATGGCAAGCAAACGGTGGATTACACAGAAACGGATGCTTCCATACCCTCTTCGGGCCTCATTGCTTTACAGATTCATGGCGGCGCGAAGGCGATCGTCGCGTTTAAAGATATTTACTTGCAAGAGCTTCCATAAATTAACCGATATATGAAGAATTTTTTCCGCAATGG
>JABMMK010000255.1 GCA_013205605.1 Cytophagales bacterium
ACCAAGATTTCTACTTCAGTACCAGCTTTGATTCATTGGCAAGATCAAGGAAAATTTTCGGTTCAGAACACCATGGGGGAATTTATTCCAGCACTGGCGAACAGCAATAAAAAGGATTTGAAGTATGAGGATATCTTAACACACCAAGCAAAATTAAAGGCCTGGATTCCTTTTTGGCAAGATTATATTGACAGCACCGACATGATTTTGCACAGCAAGAAGTTCAATGAAATGTATGCCAAAGACGATTTGAAATTCTCTTTTGTCGAAAAGTATTTTACTAAGTCTGCGGGCGAAGAACGGGTTAAGAAAATTATTCGCCAAAAGAAAGATTTATGGGCCACCTGTGTGGACATAAAAACAGAGGTGACGCGGTGGAAGCCATTCACACTTTCTTATGCACAATCGGACGAGTATCCGGTTCAGGTAGCACCTAATCTTTGGGCGCATAGATCGATTTCCAATCAAATTTTCGAGGCCATAAAAAGCTCACCTTTGCGGGATAAAAAAGAATATGTGTATTCGGATTTGTCTTATTATTTATTGCCACAAATGGCCCCAAAAATAACAGGAAAAGCTTGGCCTGAATATTTAGGAAATACTTTTTATAGGCCTTTGGGTGCGTCAACCTTAGTCTATCAAGCGGAAAAATATTTTCCGTTGGCTCGAATAGTTCCTACCGAATATGATTCTTTGTTTAGAAAAACGTTGATTCGCGGGAAAGTTCATGATGAGGGTGCGGCACTTTTGGATGGGATTTCTGGGCATGCGGGCTTGTTTGGTAATGCCAATGATTTAGCGAAATTGATGCAAATGTATTTGCAAAAGGGTTTTTTCGGGGGCCAACAATACATTCAAGAATCGACCGTAAAGCAATGGACGAATTATCCTTTTTCAATGGAAGAAAATTCAAGGCGCGGGGTTGGTTTTGATAAAGTTGATCGAAAAAAACCGGGAATATCGGCGGCCGCATCTGCGAGCGCATCCAGTTTTGGCCATTCTGGTTTTACAGGAACTTACACTTGGATCGACCCGGAGCATGATCTAGTCTATGTGTTTCTCTCTAATCGCGTGTATCCTACTCGGAATAATAGCAAGATTTCAGATGCTAATATTCGCACCGGAATTAATGAGGTCATTTACAAAGCGATTAAAAAAGGTAATTGATGCATATTTTAATCACGGGTGGGACGGGTTTAATCGGAAGGGCATTGACTGAAAAGTTGGCATCCGAAGGTCATACCGTAGCGATTTTGTCGCGAACAGGAGGTGATTTTACATGGAATGTAAAGGAACATTATATGGACCCTTTGGCCTTGCAAAATGTGGATGCCATTGTTCATTTAGCTGGTGCTGGGATTGCGGAAAAACGTTGGTCCGTCGCGCGTAAAAAAGAAATTGTAGACTCAAGAGTTGAAAGCGCGCGATTGTTGGTTGACACGCTAGCGAACAATAACCATCAAGTAAAAACGGTGGTTTCCGCTTCGGGAATTGGATATTATGGTTCTGATACCGGAGAAATAAATTGTACGGAATTATCAAATCCAGGCAGCGATTTTGTCGCCGAATGTACTCAAGAATGGGAGAAAAGTGTGGATCCTTTTACAGACCAAGGAATCCGAGTGGTGAAGTTGAGAACCGGTCTAGTCATGGCTAGCCAAGGCGGAATTTTCCGAGTTTTGACCAGGCCCGTTTATTGGTTTATAGGCGCTATTTTAGGAACGGGGAAGCAGTGGCAATCTTGGATTCACATCGATGATTTGGTGGAAATTTTTCATCTATCGTTGATTAATTCATCTGCTTCAGGTGTGTATAATGCGGTGGCACCAGAGCCCATTAGACATGGAGATATGATTAAAATAATTGCAAAAAAATTAAAAAGACCCTTGATTTTTCCGGCGATACCCACTTGGTTTTTAAAAATTATTTTAGGAGAATTGGCAGGCTTGGTGACGGGAGGGAATTTTGTTTCGAGTCAAAAAATACAAAAAGAGTTATCATTTACGTTTAAGTTTACGAGCTTCGCGGAGGCTATAAAAAAATTGACCTATGTCTAAAAATATTTTGATTTATTGTGGTTCGTCGAAGGGGCATAATGTCGTTTACGAACAAGAGGCGATTAAGCTTGTTCGTTCCCTAAAAGAACATGATTGTAAGATTATTTTCGGCGCCGGAAGTGTGGGCTTAATGGGCGTGTTGGCGGATGAATATTTACGCATTGGTGGTGAATTAATTGGAGTAATTCCATCATTTATGGAACCCTGGGAAGTGAAACATTTGGGGATTCAGACTTGCCATGTGACGCAGTCGATGCACGAGCGCAAGGAAATGATGGCTGAAATGGCGGATGCCGTTATTGCGCTACCGGGTGGATTTGGAACTTTGGACGAGCTTTTTGAGATGTTGACGTGGAAGCAATTGGATTTGCATCAAATGCCTGTAACCATTTTAAATACGGCTCATTATTACGATTATTTAATTAAGCATATCGACCATATGGTCCAAGAGGGATTTTTGAAGGAAAGGAATTTATCGGCGCTTCATATAGAGACTAACCCAGAGGAATTAGTTTCATGGCTGATGCATTATGAACCCGAAAAAATGGAAAAAAAATGGATTTATCGCGGTAAAAAAGAAGTTTAATGAGGAAGCTTTTAATGCTATTTATGGG
>JABMMK010000256.1 GCA_013205605.1 Cytophagales bacterium
AATTTCCAGTTGACGAAAGAGAAGGGCCTACTGCAAAACCATTTGAACCGGTTAATTTTTCATCCGGGTTTTGGTATTTAACTTGTGTTAATGGCTTTGGCAAACCATAAAAAAGAGCCGTTTCATTTGCTGTTATGTCGCCAGTCGATATGGCGCCAATGGAACCATCTGTCCATAATAAAGGAAACCAAGGCTCAAAATGGGTGATTAACCGAGGTTTAACTTCAGGATGTGTCTTTAAAAAGTAATTGATTCCGTCTGCATAGGCATTCAACAGTTTTTTTAGCCAAAGTGGGCTTGTTTTGTATTCTTCTTTGGCTTCATTTGCGTCAATGATCAATTTGATGTATAAATCATAGGCCTGCTCTTTTTCTACTTTGACCTCGGACATTCGACCTAATTTTTCAATATAATTCATTTCTACTCGTGCAAAATCATCTTCACATTGGGCAAACATCAGGCCAAATACGGCATCCGCATCTGTCTTCCCATAAATATGTGGAATTCCCCATTCATCTCGATGAATGATCACTCTTTTCGCTTGGGCGTCATATTGACCCTTGATTTCACTTAGGCTCGTTAAGGAGAAAAATAGAAAAATAAGTGTAAATAATTTCTGCATGGCTTGTGGATAATTTTATAAAAGTAGGAATAAAATCCGGACGGCTTACTGGCACCATCTAAAATTATCGGAGCGTTAGACGCAACTATGAAGAGTTGATTGCTATTCTTTAAAATTATCTTTTAATCGATTGAACGCTCATTCAACGTTTTTCGTTGAATTTTTCGGATGGCTGACTCAATGGATTTTTCCGGTTCTATGATATTATATTCTCCCCAAAAATCTGGGTCAGCTAAACTGGAAACTTTATCTGAGATAATTATATTGGAGGTCAATTTTTGAGTATTTTGAATCTCTTTGGTATCCTGTTTTTTCCAATCGGTGACGGCCATTTCAAATGACGTGCTGTAGATCGTGTTGAATATTTTTTTGTCCCAATTTAATTTAAATGTCAAATCCCCACGTGAATAAGCAAAAATCCATTTGCCATTTTCTTGTCGGTAGTTAACTTGATATCGAACTTCTGTGGGATAAACATCAACGCCAACTGGTTTTTTACGCGTGAATTGAAGTCCTGCCATCGCTTTATCGGCTACATTGAGATGGAACGTCGCACTGATGACAGCAAGACTTTTCACATCGATATACATTTTGCCGTAATAGAGCGGATTTTCGTTGGTTGGTTTTTGTTTAAATGCTAAAACCAACACTTGATTATCGTTATTTTGTGTGATATCCTCCAAACTAAAATCATATAGGTCGAATGCACGTTCTGAAAATATAAAATTGGGATATTTAATTAAATCAAGGAATAAAGCGGAAAAAGGACCTCCTTGTAATTTAAAATTTACGGTGTCTAATTTGATGTAATCCGCATTTTTTCTGCCCTTAAAAAGGTCGATTTGTTCTTGCTTAACTACTGAAAATGGCTGTTTTTGGATATTAACAATGGATTCAGAAAGGGAGACGTAGGTACGCCGTTTTCGAATCGTTTCTCGATAAAAACCAGTCATTTGAATAGGCTCATTTCCATAATTTTGTAATCGACTACTTAATACCCCTAAAAATATATTTTTCGCATCCCTCACATTGACAACCACTTCTTCGAGCATGGTATTGCTGGGTTCCAAATACAACACATTTTTTTCAGGCTTTAATTCTGTGATTGGAACAACCTTATTATTATATCCTAAAAATGAAATGATAAGGCTTGAATTCTGCTTTTCTGTTGGAATTTTAATCGAAAAATTTCCTTCACTATTGCTAATGGTCGAGATGCTTGTTCCGGAGACTGTAATGCTCGCAAAAATTAGTTCATTCTTTGTTTTACTGTCCAAAACAGATCCTTTGAATTGTTTAAAAGAACTGGAATCTGTCAAGTTATTGACTGAGAAACGAGCTTCTGTTTGCATTTGAGCCAGCATGATGAAGACTAATCCAATGAATCCTCGGAAATATAAGTGTAGCTTAGTTTTCATTATATGGATACAATAAAATTAATTATCAAAAATTGTAATCTTTTCCTGTCTTTTTCTTTCTCTTTTTTAATCGACATATCATCGGATAAGACAAAATATTTGAAACTCAAATATAGGGAATGAATTTACATGATAACATGTAATTAGAATCAATTTATACGTCGTCAAACAAATTTTATCATTTGCATTGAAAAGGTCAGGTCTCTGAATTTTTTCGATTGTTGATCAAAAAGAACGCCAAAATTGAGAAGGCAAAGCCAACAAAAATGAGGAAATAATTAACAGGTTTTTCAGCTGTCAGTGACATGCGAAGTAAGATGGTCGTGATGATAAAACTCGCGTTTCTAAAGATCAAATAAAACGAAAAGTGATACATGAAGGATACAATAAGTAAGAAGACATCCATAAAAATCATCACAGAGAAAAAATCGCCATAAAAGACCGTATCGGGATTTGGATAATTGTGATTCGATTGCATGGCGGCAAATAATTCTTGCAACCACATGGATAAACTTGAAAAACTTAACACAAACAAAATAATCATCATTAAAAATGACATGATTTTTTTGATGGCTACAAAATGTTGAATGTCATTAATCGCATCGGAGCGGTGTGAATTTTTGTATAGTTTGTAGTAAAACATCGTAGCTGCCAACATAAGTAAGGAGGCAATTAAATCATAAACTAGACTTAATAAATGGACATCTTGGATGGAAAGGGATTTTTCAAAATCTAAATCTGCAATGTCATGAAAAAAGCTTCGCAAGGTGATTAGGGTGATTACTTCAAATTGCTTACCTATAAACTCTGAAATCGACTTGGGAATAATGATGACTAACAACAAAACCTCATAAAATAATATGAAACTGAAGGGCGTGTAGATTGCCTTCAGGTAACTATGCTGGAAGTCTTTAAAATACAAAACGTTGTTCGCCAAAAATATAAAACCCAAATGCAGAACAAATGCCATTAATGCGAACCTCAAGATTAAAAGTTCCACCATTCTAACATGCTTAGGACTTACTAAGCGATCGAACAGTTGGCTGTATTTAGCTAAAAAACTCAGCATATAACATTTGGTTTAAAAAAATCAACACCTAAAAAAATAGGTATTTTTTTATTTTGAGGGTTTTTCTTTGACCTCTGATACAGCTTTTTGCTCGTCATTCCCCAAAGTATTTATTTGATTTTCAACAATTTCCTTGAGCGAATTATCAAAATAAACTCCATCGGATTCCATGTCTGCGATGTTGCGATGCATGGCTTTATAGATTACTTTTTTTTCTTCTTTAGATAGCGATTTGTTTACAGCAAGATTCCCCACGAAGTTGACTAAACCTGCTCGAGGACCCGATTCTTTTTGGTAAACATAGGTCTCGTTTTCCATGACAGAGAATTCTCTGTACACCGCTATCATGAATACGATAAATAAAGTCGATATCACTGCGGTGAGTAAAATAATATCCATATCCATTATTTTTTCAATTTAGAGTTGATAAAATTCAATAAACCAAGGATTGTTGGCGGCCATAGACCAATAAAAATGGCCTTTTCCTTGTCGCCAACTACCAAAAAAAGGTATTCACTGACAAAAATGACAATTACGACAACAACGATGATCAGAATTTCTGAGGCTTTAAAGTTTTTAAACATGACGAGTGATTAATTTTTAAACTGATATAATAAAATGAGTAAACACAGATTAAAAATATATGTTTATTTCTTAATTAACAAAATTAAAGCCACAGATTTTCTGTGGCTTTAAAAATTGGACTAAACCTTTCCCTTATTTAGGAAGTACAACTGAATCAATCACGTGGATGATTCCGTTTCCTGCCTTCAAATCCGTAGCAACAACCGTAGCTGTTCCTCCTTTTTCGTCAGTCAATACAACTTTTCCGTTTTTCAACGAAGCTGTTACTGTACCTCCACTAACTGTTTTCAATGCTAAAGATCCGTTCGCAGCAGTAATAGCTTTCACTACTGTTGCAGCATCGAATGTACCAGCAATAACGTGGTAAGTAAGAATTTTGGCTAGAGTAGCCTTGTTTTCAGGCTTCAATAAATAATCAACAGTTCCTGCAGGTAATTTAGCAAATGCCGCATTTACAGGTGCAAAAACAGTAAAAGGACCTGCACTCTGTAATGTCTCAACTAAACCTGCTGCCTTTACAGCTGCAACTAAAGTAGTGTGATCTGCTGATCCGATCGCAATATCTACTACTGTTTTTTGAGCGTTTGATGCAAAACTCATGCCGATCAAAGCGATTAATGTCAAAGTAATTGATTTTAACTTCATTTTTGTTTTTTTGTTTTAGTACAATCCAATAACTCATTAATTATGAAATAGTTTTAAAAATTTTAAATAAAAGCTCCCTTTTGTTCGTTCTTATTTGCTGCTTGGATTAAAATGGGGATTTTAAAATGTATTGATAGTATCGTTCGAATTCATAAAGTATAACGAAGTACACCCTCACGTTGATTTGTCAATTTAATCTACTTTAGTATTTGATGATTTTTAATTAATGCTTCACGTAATTCTTGGTAGGAAACTTCATGTGTTTGGCAATTTTTGTCAATAGCAATACTTGCTGCAATGGCAGCAGATTGACCTAATACCATAAAAACAGGCTCCATTCGAATGGAACCATAAGCAATATGGGAAGATGAAAGGCAAACGGGGATAAACAAATTAGTAACTTCAGATTTTTTAGGGATGATGGATTTATAGCTAATTGGAAAGGGTGCATCGACATGCGCTTCCACATTTCCTTCGTTTTTAACATATCCGTTTAAGTCGACATACCTCTGAATGGGATGAGAGTCCATTTGGTATGCGCCTAGGCCAATCACATCTTGGGCAACAGCCAATGCCTCACAATCACGCTGGGTCATGACATAATCACTGACTAAGCGCCTTGCCTCTCTAATGTATAATTGGTCAGTCCAACCTTCATCTTGGCTAAATTCGTCTTGACACATTCCCCATTTGGAAACTACATCACGCACTTGTTTAGGAATTCTTGGATGATATGCCAAAGTCCAAATTAAGCCTTGTTGGTACTTTTTATGTAAGGATGCAATTTTCAAACGGTCTTCATAACTAGCTTCGGGGTAGAGATAATTTTGGCCAACAAAATCGGTTGAAAAGCCCTTTTGATTATTTGTATCCGTCTTTCGGTTTGGCATTTCCGAATTTATCCAAGGCACTAAAGGGTCCCCATAATCATACATTTTATGAATTTCACCTTTGGCGGCTTCATAATTGCGAAACAATAATTCATATTCTATTTCCTTGTAACCTATTGGTTTTTTAAATGGAATCCGATTGTCAGGATGATCTGTCAGAGTCATTCGATAGCAATAGGCTTGAATTTTATGATCGGCTTGCCCATCAATTCCGGGCTTTCCAGGGCTGACAAATGGTAATAATCCACTTTTGGGATTATCCTTGACTAGATAAGGACTAACTCCCTCGATAAAATTATGGTGAATTGAGTTCCTGGATATTTTTTTATGCAAGGTCAAGCTGACATTGTTTGCCTGAACTCCATTTAAAGATTCTCCATATTGGCTATTTGCCTCCCGGCCTACCGTATAGCTGACCCCGGAGGCGGCCATCAAATCTCCTTCATAAGTACAATCCATAAACATTTTACCTTGATAAATCTGACCGGTTTCCATCTGTATCGATTTAATCACG
>JABMMK010000257.1 GCA_013205605.1 Cytophagales bacterium
GAAGTTGTCGTTGTAGGTTATGGAACACAAAAAAGAAGCAATATTACGGGTTCTATTTCCACAATCAAAGCCGCTGATTTATCTAAAGTTCAATCGCCGAGTTTTGACAATGCACTACAAGGAAAAAGCCCTGGTGTTTATGTTTCATCAAATGGTGGTCAGCCAGGTGGTGGTATTGCCGTACGTATCAGAGGTGTGGGAGCTATTAATAACTCAAATCCCCTATATATCATTGATGGCATACAAAGAGACCCAGGAAATAATGAAAATTCAAATCCTTTAGCAACGATAAATCCGAATGATATTGAAAGCATAGACGTGTTGAAAGATGCGGCTTCAACGGCTATTTATGGTGCTAGAGCAGCTAATGGTGTAATACTTATTACAACAAAAAGAGGTAGTTCTGGAAAAGCGCAAGTTAATTACTCCACCTATGTAGGTTTTCAGAATCCTGCAGGAAATTTACCAAAACCGCTGAATGCAACGGAATTCGCTGAAAATATGAATGCCGCTTTTACAGCAGCTAAACAAGTAGCTCCTTTCGCTGACCCAAAATCTTTAGGCGCTGGAACAGATTGGATGGCAGCAGGCCTAAAACAAGGTTTCATGACTGACCATCAGCTATCTATATCGGGTGGTTCAGCTAAAAACAAATATTATATTTCAGGCAATTATTTCAAAAATGACGGTATGATGCTCTCAACGTATTTTGAGCGTATGTCGCTTCGTATAAATACCGACAATCAAATAACAGATAAAATTAAGGTGGGGAATAGCTTAATGATTTCTCGTGTGAACGCGAGAAATAATGGAACTGGAAATAGGGTTTTTATTCATGGTGCCTTCACAGGTTTATATCAGGCATTGCCTACGATACCCGTTTATAATTCAGATGGAACTTATGGCGGCCCTACCGATCTTCGATTAGAAAGACAAGGGAATGTTGTAGCAGGCGCACTTCGCCCAACAGTGGTGCCCGAATCTTATGATATTATTGGAAATGTTTATGTCGAATATCAGCCAATCAAGAATTTGACACTCAAAACAAGTCTTTCCTCAAATTTTGGTTTTAGCGCCAATAATTATTTTGATCCAAGTTGGTCATATGGCTTAATTAACTCGGCGGGCTTGTCATCTATTTCCGTTAGTAATTCTCTTTCTCGTCAATGGATCTTAGAAAACACGTTGGTTTATACGAAGAGTTTTGGCAAGCATAATATTAATACATTAGTTGGTACAACTGCCTTAGACCTTAGTTTTAGGTCAAACAACCAATCGGGTACCTATGATACGGATGCTTTTACTGAAATAGCCAGTGGTAGTATGAAATCAATTAGTACAAATACAAACTCGTCACAGGAATCATTGGCATCTGTTTTCGGCCGCTTTGGTTATGATTATGACAATAAATACTTATTGACTGTAAATGTACGCCGTGACGGTTCGTCGAAGTTTGGTCCAAATTATAAATATGGAGTCTTCCCTTCCGTTTCAGGAGGTTGGCGTATTTCGGAAGAAGCATTTTTTCCAAAATCAAATTTGATTTCTCAACTAAAACTTAGAGGAGGATGGGGACAAGTAGGTTCTGATGCCATCGGTAATTTCAGGTATTTAGCAAGAGTACAATCGGGCTATAACTATGGTTTTGGTAACCAAAGTGCAATCACTTCACTGGGAGCGGCATTGGGCGATTTGGCAAATCCGGATGTAAAATGGGAAACAGTTACCGAGTTCAATGGGGGTTTAGAAGCAAGTTTATTTAACGGTGCTTTGAATTTCTCAGCTGAATATTTTGACCGTACCCGTACAGATATGTTACTTACGCTAGATTTGCCGGGTGTATCGGGTTTAAGAACCATAACGGCTAATACAGGTGAATTTAATAACAAAGGGCTAGAATTTTCCTTAGATTATCGTAAATCAACTGGCGATTTTCAATACAATGTAAATGCCAACTTGACCACCTTTGACAACAAAGTGGTTTCATTAGGTGATAGAGGTGCTATTTTCCCATTTGTTTATTCTGGGTCAGGCGGCTCCACGTTGATTAGAGTAGGTCAACCTCTCGGTGTGTTTTTTGGATTAGTATCTGAAGGCATATTTCAAACAAAAGCTCAAGTAGATGCTGCCAATGCCATTGACGGAAATCCAGCAACGTTCTATCAAGTAGCTGGAACAGGTCCAGGTGATTTTAAATACAAAGATTTGAATGGAGATGGCCGAATTAATGATGCTGATAAAACAATCATTGGTAATCCAACGCCAAAGTTTACATTTGGTTTTGGGGGTAATTTCAGCTATAAAAAATTCGAACTAAGTTATCAATTTTTTGGTGTACAGGGTAATGATATATTCAATATAGCACGATCTATATTAGAATCATCAGGTAGAGCATTTAGTAAGTCTTCAAGTGTTGTTAATGCTTGGAAAGGTGAAGGTACTAGCAACTCGATACCTCGCCCAATCGTAACAGACCCAAATTCAAATACACGATTAGCGTCACATTACGTAGAGGACGGCTCTTTTATACGGCTTAAAAATATTCAACTTGGCTACACGTTGCCTGTAAAAGCGGTTCAGAGTTTACAACTCTATGTAGCAGTTCAAAATGCATTTGTGATCACCAAATTTAAGGGCATTGACCCTGAAGTTGGCCTTGATGATAACAATAGTGCTATAGCAGGTATTTATCAAGATTTATATCCACAACCACGCACAGTAACAGTAGGCCTCAAATGTGCTTTTTAAATTAATTATTTCCTAAAATAATATGAACATGAAAAACATCAAATATTTTATTTTTTTAATCGGTATTTTTTCTTGTATTGGTTGCAATGAAGATTTTGTAACCAAACAATTTACCAATGGCGTCGTTGAAGATAATTTTTATAAAACTGTCAAAGACGCTGAGCAGGCTTTAACTGGTGTATATGACCCCATCAGTAGGAAAGGCGTTTATCGAGAATCATTTGTCGTTTTAGGTGAATGTTCATCTGATAATATTGATGAGCAAACAGGTGATAATGGTGACTATGGATTTCAATGGAAAGCCGTTAGTGATTACCGTTGGTTGCCCGACAATATATTCATTTACTCACGATGGTATGATTGTTATGCGGGTATTTTCAGAGCTAATACATTCATACAAAAGGTACCTGCAATCGTCATGGATGAAAACATAAAAAAGCAGTATTTAGCCGAAGCAACTTTTTTACGAGCCGTTTATTATTGGAATTTGGTCATTACTTTTGGAGATGTGCCTTTAGTGAATAAAGTTTTGTCACAAAGCGAATACCGAAAACTAGCACGCTCGCCCATAGCAGATGTTTACAAACAAATAGAAGCGGACTTGAATGCTGCTATACCGAACTTGCCTGTAGCCAATAGTAATCCAGTGGGTCGGGTAACAAAAGGTGCTGCATTAGGCTTTTTGGGACGTATGTATTTATACCAAAATAAATGGCAACAAGCTGCCGAGGCATCAAAACAAGTCGTTGATTTAGGTAGATACAAATTGGTTCCCGATTTTATTTCCTTATTCAACGGCAAAAATGAAAATAGCGTAGAATCTTTAATGGAGTTTCAAGCGGTTACATTTGCCCCTAGTTATTGGGATCTAGGTACTAAAAACTCGATTGCTTCCATGTGGAGCCCTACTATTGGATGGTCAAATTGGTACACGCCAAGTAAAGAAACGGTTACTATATTTCCTAAAGGAGACCAACGCAGAAAGTCAATTTTAGTGGTTGGCGCAGTACCTGCCGACTCTATAGATGTAGATGGCAAGGGTTCAAAACCCTTCCCTACTCCACCTATGCGTCCTACATATTTCAACAATGTCAGCGTTCGTAAATATTTACCTGAAGGTAGGGATATGAATAATGTTAATAATTATGAGGTTAATAATCATATCATTCGATATGCTGAAGTTTTACTCAATCAAGCTGAAGCGTTAAACGAAGTAGGTAAAGGTTCTGAAGCCCTGGTTCCGCTTAATCAAGTTAGAGAAAGAGCAAAAATGCCGGATATAACGGAAACTAATCAAACAGCATTGCGGACAATTATTCGTCAAGAAAGACGCTTAGAGCTTATGTTTGAGGGACATCGTTTCTTTGACCTGGCTCGTTGGGGAATTGCAGAAACCGTATTGAAATCAAAAGGTTTTGTCAAAGGTAGAAATGAATTTTTCCCTGTACCCCAAGCTGAATTAGGTGTAATGCCAAATCTGACGCAATATCCTAAATAACCATCAAATTATTGATGGTGATAAAATTTGAATGTCGGCTCTAAAACTTAATTGGTTTGAGCCGACATTTGATTTTAAGGCATTTGTAAAATCGAATTAAATTTAATTTTTTAATCGGATTTTGATTCGATTAAGATGTGTCACATTAACCTAATATGCTCTCATATTTGCCGCTTGGATTAAATTAGAATTTGTTTTATTTAACGTGTAGATCATACTAAATTCGATTCAGAAACAAACACTCCTGAAGAAAACAACAATAAATATGACGACGTAAAACTTATGTCAAAAATGAAATTTCAATTTACTTGGTTACTTATTATTTTATTTTTA